>NZ_CAWQOK010000135.1:0-59279 GCF_963896075.1 Proteus sp. G4415 | reverse complement strand
GAGCAGACTATCATTGCAACCCCAAAGGAACTTATTTATGAGTAAGATAAGTTTTAGACTAAAAACATCTTTGCTATTGATATTAAATGCATACCCTTTCTTTTCTATTGCTAACAATAATATTCATTCTCTATATAAAAGTGTATTGTCAAATATTGATAATAAAACCATCGGCAAGTTATTAAATAATGAACATCCTGATGGTTATTACTCAACAAATATTTATATCAACGAAAATAAAAAAGAAACCATTATTTTATATTATGAAAATAAAGACGGTATATTAACACCAAGGATTAATGTTAATGATTTAATTCGTTTAAATATTGATCCATCTTTTTATAATATTCCTATTGATTTAAGTTCTGATTTGTTATTAAGCGATTACAATATTGATTTTAAATATAATTTCTCCTCGCAATCATTATATTTAACTATTCCACAAAAAGCCTTAGATAATAAAAAAAATATGCTTGCTAGCCAAGTTTTATGGGATGATGGTGTCCCTGCTTTGTTTAGCTCATATTCTTATTTTGGCAAATATAACAATCAAAATAAGATAGAACACAAAATCAGTTTTAACTCAGGTGCTAACTTAGGTGCTTGGCGAGTACGTAGTAAAAGTTATTATCATCATACGGATAAGCAACAGCAATTTAAGCTATACTCATTATATGCTTATCATCAATTAAATACGCTGTTGGCAACGCTTAATGTGGGGGAATTTCGACCAACCAGTAGAATGTTATCAACAGATAAATTAATTGGATTTCAACTTATATCTAGTAATTTGCTCTCTGGTAATGATCTCTATATGAATAGTCCTATCATAGAAGAGATTGCAGAATCTCATGCTGAAATTAAAGTGAAACAACAAGGAAGAACCATTTATGAAACTATTGTTCCTCCTGGGCCTTTTATTTTAAACGATCTACCTGTTATAGGTAGCAATGAATTGGTATTAGAAATAAAAGAAGCAGATGGACGTATAAGAAAAAGTACTCATTACTTTACTACAATGCCAAACCAATTAAAAAAAGGTCGTTATCAATATAATTTTATTTCTGGATATTCTTATGATAGATATAACCAGTTTAATAATCAAAATAATAACCCTATTTTTTTACTGGGTGAGTTCTCCTATGGTATTAATCAAAAAATAACCGCTTATGGTGCAATTAGAAAGAAGCTGAATAGCAATACTTTCTTTTCAGGATTATCATTAGATTTAGGACGCTGGGGGGGAGTAGCCAGTGATATTAGTTATTTTGAACACAATAATCTATTAAAATACCAGTTGCGCTATAATAAACGATGGAGCAATATTGGTACTTCTTTAAATATATCTTCTAGCCATTATCAATCAATAAAATCTGATAGTGTTAGCATTAGAAAAAGTCAAACAGACAACATAAAAAATAGCTATACAATTTCTCTCTTTCAACCGATTAAATCTTTCGGGACATTTTCTATTGGTTATCATCAAAATTCTTATGCCAAAAGAAAAAATGACTTTACAATCAATACTTCTCTATCATCTTCTATAAAAAAAATGAATTATAGTATAAAATATCAATATAAAAATGAAAAATATTATAATGACAATCATTTTTCTTTAAATTTTAATATTCCACTAACAAATAGCTCTCAATCCTATCATTGGGTAAGCAATCAATTTGATTATCATCCAAACAATAAAGGTTATATAAATAGTACGACTATAGGTGGAAGTTTATTAGAACACTATCGCTTAGGCTATTCTATTAATTATCGACGGGATTTTAGCCACCCAAATGCTGGCTATCATACTTCAGTAAATACTCAGTATAAGGGGAGATATCAATCTTATTCTATTAATACAACTAAATCGTCTAATAATAAAACCAATTTAAGATTAGGGATTAATGGTGCAATAGTGTTACATCAAAGTGGAGTAACTTTGGCACCTGACTTAGGTAATACTTTTGCTATTGTAAATACGAATGGCATTGCCGGAATTAAAACTAATCGTTCTTCACAAGCCATTACAGACAATAACGGTAATTTAATATTACCGCACATCATGCCATATCGTAAAAATACTATTGGACTAAACATAAATTCGTTACCTGAGTTTAGTAATACTAAAACTCAAAGTAAAATCATCGTACCTACTTTAGGAGCGGTAGCAAAAATCAATTTCCCTATAAATAGGGGCTATAATGTTTTATTTACCTCAAATACACCAATTCCTTTTGCTGCCAATGTAATGGCATTTGATGATAATAATAATCTCATTTCTAGTGATTCTGTCTATGACCACAATAGAATATTCCTCTCCGGAATAAAAGAAAGCGGAACGGTACAAGTAAAATGGGGAGATACAGAGGAGCAACAATGTTTCTTCCATTATAACGTAAAAAATGAAAGTAAAAATAATTCAATTATTAAGAAACAAATTTATTGCCAATAATGAATAATTTTTATTCTTGAATATTTATGTAAGGTGTTTCTATGAAATCAATAAATATAACATTTTTAATTCCTCTACTATTACTATACTTCCCTTTTATTGCTTTATCTGATAATAGAAGAGGTAGTTTACCAGCGCCAATAAGTTGTAGCTTTGACATACCTAATAGCACTAAAGTTAGAAGTATACGTCCTGATTCTTTCCCTAGCAATTATGCAGGAACCTTAGCTAATGACAGATATTCTAAAAGAATTGCTATAGTTTTTAGTCTTTGTTCAGAAAAGAATACTAAAATAACTTTACGTATTGATAATACAAATATTGATTTTAATAATGGTTACCTTATCAACGATGTAACAGGCTCTGAAGCAAGTGATAATGTGACATTCCAATTAATTGATGATGAAAATAATCCTATTGATTTAAATCAGAAAAATACATTCACTAAAACTATTGATGAAAGTGGTACTGCTTATTTTAATTTCTTTATAAATTATGTCAAAAAAGATAATCTTCGCGCAAAGCCAGGGTATATATCTTCTCGTATTACGTTCATTGTGGAAGCAAAAGATCAGATTGTTGAAAATGATAATGAATTTGCGGGTGTAGAAAACAGAGTACTGTAGTGATAATAAGTATTATCACTATATCAACGCTATGAGAATAATTTAGTCTCTCTTTTATCGCTACTTGGGTAGTGGATATTATTTCTTAACCCACTGCCCATTAATTCCTTTAACAAACTCACCTGAATTGGCTCTTGCCACTAATTTTTCACCCGCTAAACGGGCAACAGATTCAGGAGTCACTTGATTGGTTTTAGCAATTTCAGCATATTTGGCTTTTCTGGCTTGATTGATTTCATTCACCAATATTTGAGCTTGCTTATGGTTTGGTTGTACTAACTCAACATAACCACTAAAAGTTTCCCCTACTAAGCCTTGCGCGCGCGCCTCATCAAGTGTTAAAGCAACGGCATTTGAACTAATCAATGCTGTGATTAATGCAAAACTAAAGAGATATTTTTTATAATTCATTATTCACCCCAGCGTTAGAATATAGCACTATTGTTTTTCAGCAAGTCTTCAACTTGGCGATCTATTTTGACATTAATTTCATGTTCAATCTTAACGTTCATATTAATGTTTATCGGTTTTTCCGGGGTAGCAACCTCTAATCGAATACATCCGGTAAGTGCTGATATGCCGATAGTGAAAATAACAAATAAAGATAATCTTTTTAAAAATAATAACATCATTCTGACTCACTCCCTAAATCGGATAGGCTCTTTTCTAACCACTCTTCCAATTGCGAACCAAATCGCAAGCTGCGCCATAACTGAAAAATATTTTCTTGATGGCGATAATTAAGATTTACTTGTCGCCGTTTGTCTTCTAATGGATTTTTCCCTTGGATTTCCGCTTCAAGCACTAATTCACCTAGGTTGCTTAAATTAACCCGCGTCCAAGAGCGACTAATCTCTAAATATCGTAACCATGCCATAGCGACACCGGCTGTCATATTGCTATCATCAATAGAGTCAACAAAATCTTTATCAAGCCTGAGGGTTAAGTACGATGAATTAGCCAGCCACCCATCTTTCACTATCCACTGATTATTATTGATAAAGAAAGGCAATTCGCCACTGACTTTACCTGATGCGGCAAATTGGGTCACCTTCAATAAAGTGAAAAGCCGACTTAACTCTAGATTGTCTAATGAGATAATCGCCGCTTCATGCTGTGGTAATGCTAATTTAGCCATAGAAATAGTGCCATCAAGCATAGCAACCTTGACATTAGATAAGACTAAAGGTTTTGCTTCTGTAATAGGGTAAAATCCTTGCAGATCGGCGGTAATGTCTGTCATTTCAAATAAATTATTGACGCGCTTAATCCGTAATTGCACTGGCTGCTTTACACCTAGTTGCCATTCATCACCGTTTAAACGCCAAGGTAAAATAAAATCGAGTCCTTCTAATACGCCATCTTTTAGCCACATGCTGCCTTGCTTAACTACTAAATGTCCACCAGCAACTAAACCTTGTTGAGGGGCAATAGAAAAGTCAGCTTGTGTATAAAATTCGCCATTATCTAATGTGATGCCTAATTTTTCTGGCAATAAAGATTGAAAGGCATTGATTGGTTGTGCAGGCCAACGCATCTGCCCTCTTAGCCTTTCACCATCCCAACGTGTATTAATCGTTATCGGTCCAATATTTGGCTTGGCATTGAGCTCGCCTTTCATATTAAAACGAAAAGGAGATTGACCTTTTACACTGGCAATAAAGTCAGCTCTATCTAAGAATCCCCCCGCAGGAAAATCGATTCGTTGACTGGTTAACTTCAATTTTCCTTCAAATAATGGGTTTTTATCGTCTCTTAACCAACGAAATGGCGTTAAGAGCGTCAATCTGGGTGCTAACATACTGGTATGCTGATAAGTTAAAACATCAAATCCGGTATTTAATGTCTCAAAACTCACCATGTTATCTACCCAAGAGCCAGTTCCAGCGATATCCCAACGCGCTTTTAATGGCAATAAATTGCCCTCTCCCCAATAACGCCATTGCCAATTGCCCTGATCAGGTAAGAAATCGGTCGAACGTCCAGCAAAATGGACCCGATAATCTCCCCAAATAGTATCTTCAGCTAACACAATCGCATTTAGGTGACCATTAAATCCTTTGGAAGATAATGTTGAGCCAGCCAGTGGTAAACGAGCATCTTTTACCGTCAGCGTTTCTGTTAATTGCCCTTTAAAGCGTAATAGTGAACCGGGCTGAAATTCGATAGTAGGATCTGTCAACATACCAGTCACTTTAACGGGAAGTTGTGCACTGGCTTGCATGAGATCTTTATTTACAATGCCTGTCAATTGAATAGGTATATCAGCATCTAACCAGTTAATCGCCGTTTCAGGTATCGTCATCACTAAATTCCCTTTCCCTGCATGCCCTTGCGTCATAACATTTAAGCGCGCAGTTAAGCGTAACCCCGTTAATCCTTGCTGCCACTGGGCAATGTTGATATTCACACCACCACGTAAGGGTTGATCAAGCCCAAACCATTCCCAACGCCCTTTTTCTATCGTGATATTTTCTGCAGTTACATTCCAAGGCAACACAGCTAACGCTTGCCCTCCACCTTGTTCAGCAATAGAAATGGTACCGCTATTCCCTTGCCATTGAGCAATAAAGACTAATGGGTAAGCATAATGGGATGTTAACAATGTTGTGCTGATAGAACCATTTTCTGGTAATGAATCAACATTAAGGGGTAACGCGATTTCAGCCGCCAGCTCTATCTGATTATCGTCAGGTAAATTAATCTTTAATTGTTTAATATCTAACCATTGATTATCACGGATCAGCGCTTGTATCTGCGTATTATCTCCCTGATAGCTGATTAATCGCCCATTTGTATCACTTTTAAGCTGAAAATGGCCGTTATAGCGCTGATTATCCATTAAAGAAACATGATTAATATCAACCGATAAGTGAGGAATAGTAGCTAATAACGCATGAATATCGAGAGGAACTGTTGCGGTTTCTTTTTTATCTGCAAAAGATAATTGTGAAAAACACCCTTCGTTAATAGTAAGTTGTTGACTATTAAATGATAGGCTATCAATTTGCTGTTTTTGATAGTTAAACGTAAATTGCTGCACATTAGCCAAGGTACAGCTATCACTTTTTAATGCGATATCATCAATAAAAACACCCCATTGTTGTAACCTTGGTTGTGTTAAAGAGAGTGAAACACCTTCAGGTAAATAGCTTTTAGCCACAACAGGTAACCAACGTGGAATGGTGAGCCACAAGGTCGTGCTAACTGCGCCGACACCCAGTAGTATCATCCCTGTCCATTTGATTGTTTTCTTTAACAACACCTCATTTTCCTTTTGATCACATTAACCACATTCCGAACATCCACTTTACCCATTAAATTGTTTATAATAATAGTATTAAATGCTTCTCTATTGGGGTTGGATAATTCTTGTTTTCTCACTCTCAAAATAAATTTTAATCGATAATAAGCGAGTACAGGATGAAAATTGTTTCCTATAGTACTAAACATTATGACCGCAAACACATGGAATGGGTCAATCAGCATAATGGATATCATTATGATATCGAATATTTTGACTTTAATTTGACTGAACAAACAGCAAAAAATGCCGTCGGCGCAGATGCAGTCTGTATCTTTGTTAATGATGATGCTAATCGTGCGGTATTACAAGAGCTTGCCAGTCTCAACATCCATATCCTTGCACTGCGTTGTGCGGGATTTAATAATGTTGACCTTAAGGCAGCGGCCGAATTAGGGATCACCGTAGTGCGTGTGCCGGCTTATTCCCCAGAAGCGATTGCTGAGCATACTGTTGGGATGATGCTCTCGTTAAATCGTCGTATTCACAGAGCCTACCAGCGTACCCGTGATGCAAACTTTTCCTTAGAAGGCTTAACTGGCTTTAATATGCATAATCGCACTGCAGGGATTATCGGTACGGGGAAAATTGGTCTAGCGACTTTACGCATACTAAAAGGCTTTGGTATGAAGCTATTGGCCTATGATCCTTATCCAAACCAAGCTGTATTAGATTTGGGTGCGGAATATGTTGACTTAGCGACTCTTTACGCAAATTCACATGTTATTTCGTTGCATTGCCCATTAACCGCAGAAAATCATCATTTATTAAATGAAAGTGCTTTTTCGCAAATGAAAGATGGCGTAATGATCATCAACACTAGCCGTGGGGCCTTAATTGATTCTGCAGCTGCTATTAATGCCTTAAAACAAGGTAAAATTGGCGCATTAGGCATGGATGTCTACGAAAATGAGCGCGATTTATTTTTTGAAGATAAATCAAATGATGTTATTCAAGATGACGTGTTCCGTCGCCTTTCCTCTTGCCATAACGTATTGTTTACCGGGCACCAAGCATTCTTAACTGAAGAAGCGTTAATTAGTATTAGTGAAACGACATTGCACAATATTAAAGAGGTTGCTGCAGGTATAACATCACCTAACGAAGTGAAAGCCTAAGTCTCTAAAAAACCCCTGTTAGTCACCTTTGAGTGGCTAAAGGGGTTTTATCTTATTCGTCTTGGTTAATGAATTAACAACATATTTATCTTCTTAGGTACATTTTTATCAAGCGTAAACCAACCCTTTTATGCATGCCTAGTATTTTCTTTCTCATCTACTTTAAATTGACAGACTAAGTTGGCAAGCTGATGAGCTTCATCATCCATATTGGCAGTAATAGTGGCAGACTCTTCCACAAGTGCCGCATTTTGTTGAGTCACGGTATCCATCTCACTTACGGCCATAGCAATTTGATTAATCCCCATACTTTGTTCATTAGAGGCTAAGGCAATCTGTTGCATAAAATCATTAACTTGACTAATGGTGGTCACAATTTCCGACATGGAGCGTCCTGCTTCGCTCACTTGTTGTGATCCAACCTGTACTTTATTTACCGAATGGGTAATAAGTTCATTGATCTCTTTGGCTGCCTCTGCACTACGACTAGCTAAGTTACGCACTTCGGCTGCAACAACGGTAAATCCGCGACCTTGTTCACCCGCTCTAGCCGCTTCAACCGCGGCATTCAATGAGAGAATATTGGTTTGATTGGCAATACTGTTAATGATGTCATTAATATCTGAGATCTTTTTTGCACTTTCAGAAATCGATGACATGGTTTCGATAACATTATCCATCACCTTTTCGCCGTTTTGTGCTGACGTTGTCGCTCTTAATGCCAACTGGCTAGCTTGGCGTGAGTTATCGGCATTTTTTTCAACCGTGGTTTTGATTTGCTCCATGCTTGCAACGGTTTGTTGTAGCGCACTAGCCTGCTCTTCAGTACGTGAGGAGAGGTCAGTATTACCTGTTGCTATTTCACTTGCACTGACGCTAATGGTGTTTACTGCATTTTTTACCGAAGCAATCATTTGACTTAATGAAACTTTCATTTTATTCATTTCATTAAATAGCTTACCAAATTCATTGTTACCGTGATTTTCCACTCGCATACTTAAATCGCCTTGGCTCATTTTACTAAAAATATTAATAAGCACTTTAATATTGCCGATAAAGCTATGAGAGAACCAACGTAAGATAATGATAAAGAGCATAATGACAATAATCGCTGTGACTAACGCCATTAGCATAATGCGCTGTTGTGAGGTTTTCGCAATATCAATATAATTATTCTCAATACCATTGGCGACGGCATAATATGTCATGGTGATCTCGTTGAGTTCATCCATTTTTTGACTAGCAGAGTGCGTAGTCAATTGTCCTTTACGTAATTTAGCTAAGGCATCGGTAAATATATCTAAAAGCTCATCAAAGCGTTTCGTCATATCATCAGCAACCTGACGCCCTTCCATGGTTAACTTTTCAGCATCCGCCCAACGGTGGATCTCTTCACGAGTGATTTTTATATATTCTTGAGTTTGATGAAGGTATTTAGCAGAAGGTTTTTCATTCACTCTTAACTGCCCATCCAAGCCATTAATATTCGCTCTGATCACCGCCATTTGATAACGCGCTTTTCCCATCAGCAACATTTGCTGACTTAAGTTATTTGATGAAACAAAGTTATGATAAGAGCGTGTTGAAGCATCATAACTAAAGTAAATAATGCTCATAATAAGTACAAATAAAATAGCCAGCATAACTTTAACGGTTTTTTCTATACTGATGTTTTTAAACATAATCATATTCCAGCAAAATATACAGCTTTGATTTTTCTGTATATTTGTAAGATATCAGAATGCACTCTTTAGTAAAAAAGAGTGCATTCCCTAGTGTTAACAAAATAAATTAAAGATTATTTTTTAGATTATAGAGACAGGTAAGAGACTGCTCACATTGATAATGTCGGTCATTTTTATCAAAAACTTTAGAGCATAGTGAAATCTATTTTTTATTTTTGAAATAAACATTTCATTTCACTGTCCACTAAGCAATTCGTTACATAATATTCCATTAGCATTATGATTTGATTGATAAAAAATTAAATGATTAATTATCTTTTAGAATGAACAGGATAGATTTTAAAGCATGACCAATTTATCATACAATATCAGTATTTATTTTATAAATTAAACTAATCATACTTTTTTATTTAAACAGAAAGAATTGTTGTTACTTTCTTAAAAAATAATGCTATTGCTTAATATTGTAGACATTAGGTTATTTAACTCAAATAGATTAACGATATTAAGAAAGATTACTTATTCTATTTTTAATTATTTTTTAGTTAGTTCAATTAAACTTATCTCTTTATTCAATCGCTATGTTTTGCTATTCAATAATACAGTGATAATTGAACAGAATTATTTGTTGATTGTTAATCTTTTGCACAATGCTTAGAGGTATTTTAATACCTCTTTATACCCTATGTTGATGACGCTGTGGTGATGCTTGTTTTACCCCGATTAAAAAATCAGCAAAAATAGCTTTAAAGTCACTACATGCCTCTTTCGGCAATGACGCTTCATTTTTTAGATTGATAGCAATATGAGTAATAAAACCATAAATTAAATTCACCACAATAGCCGGTGAATAAGCACAGATCTGTTTTTCAGCAAAGAGAATATCAACACAGTGTTGGATACGAGGAATAAGAATGTTGGCGTCAATCTCTTCCCACTCTTTCCAACCTAATACCGAGATAACTTCTTGTAAGGGAATTAACTCGTTTTTACACTGATAAATATGGTCAACACAAAGAGAGAAGAGCGCCGTTAGCTCTTGCCATTTATCATCATAAGTAGGCACTTCATCTAATTTTTGAACAGCATGCTTAACTTGCAGTAAATAGCACTCTCTCAAAAGGGCTTTTTTATTACTGAAGTGATGATAAAACGCCCCTTTAGTAACCCTTGCATAACGTGATATTTCATCAATGGAAACATCATAATAGCATTGATTTACAAAGAGATATTGCCCAGCTTCAAGTAAAGCTAAGCGTGTTTGTTCTGAATTCTCTTGTTGCCGTGATTTTAATTTCATGATAAAAAACCCATAAAACATACCATAAGTATGTAATAATATATGGGTATCAGTTTTGTGTAAACTGAACAAAATATCTTTTCAGGAAATCATCATGTCATCTCAGTTCAATGGACTTATCCCTTCCAATTCTTTATCTTCGTTTAATATAGAAGTGATTAAAGAACTTCTGCTCTGGATCGAGGTAAATCTAGAAAAGCCGTTATTACTTGATGATGTAGCGATAAAATCAGGTTATACAAAATGGCATTTGCAACGGGTGTTTAAGCAAGCAACGGGCTTAACATTAGCCTCTTATATTCGTGGTAGACGACTGACCAAAGCCGCCACTGAATTGCGCTTAACTAAACTTCCGGTATTAACTATCGCACTACGCTATCAATTTGATTCGCAGCAATCTTTTACACGCCGCTTTAAAGCTGTTTTTGGGGTTACTCCTTCGGAATACCGTAAAGTTGATGTGTTGTGTAGCGACAATTTTCAGCCACCCATCAATTTTGAAGTTACCGACCTCCCTATTCCAAATATTATCGAGCTACCTGAAAGCTTTCTTTATGTTATTCAATACCAATACTTTTGCTCTATCGAGGATATTGGCAAACTACATGAAGATATTCGTCATCAGTTTTGGAATGATTTTTTGTTGTACACAGATAAAAACTTTACGGAAAGTAGTGTGTTAATTTCTTATCAGCCAAATACATTACGTAAAGATAAGATCCAGATTGATTATGAAATTGGCCTAAACAATTTAGATCACTTTACCAGACCCCGTGGTTTTAGAAAAAAAGCGATTGCAGGCGGGCGTTATGTTCGTTTCCAATTTAAAGGCACGTTAGAAGAATATAAACAATTTGCCATCAAGATCTACTTTTATACTTTACCGGCTTTGGGGTTATGTCGTCGTTTAGGGCCAGATATTGAAAACTACATTTGTATAGAAACAGATAGCGACATTATGGAACTACCAAAAACACTGGAAATTGATTATTACGTTCCAATTCATTAATCAGTAATAAGTACTTAACGACTTGACTTTCAGTTTATTGATATGGCTAATTAACCGTCTTAATGGGTTATTTAGCCATTCTTCTCTCTCACCCTCCCTTGGTTAATAAGGTTGTTCTATGCGTATTTGTTCTTTGTTGCTCTGCACCACTTTCTTAGTATCATCAATAACATCAAGCTACGCAGAAATAAGCACACATAAACTGATTCGCCAAGATAATAGCGAACTGATTTATTATCTAGATAAACAAGCTGAACATAACAAAACACTGTTAGTTTTAATGCAAGGTTCTGACTGTAATAGCATAAAAAATAATACTTTTATTCAAGAAACCTTTGGTAGATGGCTACCGAGTAGTGATGTTTTAATGGTTGAAAAGTATGGTATTACAGCACAATTGACTTATTCCGACGATAATGGTGAAAGAGAAGATTGCCCTAAAAACTATAAACTACATGATAATCCTAACCAAAGACTTGCTGATTATTTAGCAGTGCTAGATAAATTATCCCCTAATTACACCAATATTGTATTACTTGGAGGAAGTGAAGGCGCAACAATGGTTCATTTAGTTGTTGCTGAACGTCATGATATTAGCGCTGCAATCGCATTAAATGGCGGTGGTCGTTTTTTCCTTGATGATGTACTGTACAATATACGCAATACAACACCTAAAGAGCATGTGGAAGAAGCAATAAATAGCTTTCAACAACTCGCTAATGCAATAATAACGAATCAAATTGGTGATGAGCAATTTGTTAGTGAACATAGCAAATTATGGTGGCAACAATATCTTGCTATTGATCTACTTGAGGTGATTAAGCGCAACACGCAAACTCCGGTATTAATTGTTCAAACATTAGATGATATCAATGTAGATATGGCTGCATTCCATCAATTATCTCAAGAGATAACGCAACCTAATGTGACATTTATTAAATATGATAAATTAAATCATGGTTTTTATAATCAACAAGGTGAGCGATTAACCGGAAAAGTCGTTCAAGATATACAGCAATGGTATGCGCAATATAATAAATAACATTCATCCTATCTTGACTTATTATATTAAGATAATTTTACGAGCTGATGATTAGGCCTATTTTATCATGCTTAATCTTTTATGCTGCGTTATCTTTCTGTTTCCCCTATTGGCTATTTAATATTGATTGACTGATAGTAGTGATAGAGAAAAGCAATTTATCATCACACCTTTATGCTCTTATACTTAAGTTAAATCTTGTTATCAGATCACTGATATGGAACAGGATCATTATACAATTAACCTTGTATAATAGTGATAACTTCTCTCTTCTAGATGTATAGGATCAGAATGAACAATAATCGCGCACTACTATGTCTGGAAAAAATTGGCTTTCAACTCGATAGCAAAATTATTCTAGATAATGTGACTTTCTCACTACAACCTTCTGAATTTAAATTGATTACAGGCCCTTCTGGCTGTGGAAAAAGTACGTTATTAAAAATCATTGCCTCTTTATTATCACCGACAAGTGGCACACTTTTCTTTGACGGAAAAGACTACTTAACCCTTTCTCCTGAACAATACCGACAACAAGTTTCGTATTGTACTCAAACCCCGATGTTATTTGGTGAAACGGTTTATGACAATCTTAAATTTCCTTATTTACTACGCAAAATCGCCGTTGATGAGAAGAAATTAGCGAAAGATTTAGATTACTTTAATTTGCCCAATGAGATTTTAAATAAAGGTATTAATGAACTTTCTGGTGGTGAAAAACAGCGTATCTCACTTATCCGTAACCTACAGTTTTTGCCTAAAGTGTTATTGCTTGATGAAATTACTAGTGCTCTTGATGAAGACAATAAAATAAAAGTCAATGAGCTTATCCATCATTACGTCAAAGAGCAAAAAATCGCTGCATTATGGGTAACTCACGATCAAAATGAAATCAAACATGCCGATGATGTGATCCACTTACCGAGTCATATGAACAATTAAGGTTAGGTTTACTTCCATTACCCCCTTAGTTTTAACTTTATTGAGCAGTGAGTAAATAAATTATTATGAACGAACATACAATCAGTAATGAATCTCTTATTTTTTCTCTGTTACTGGTCTTAGTGGCTATATTTATTAGCCGAAAAGAGAAACTTTCATTAGAGAAAGATATTATTTGGAGTACCGCCCGAGCGATAATTCAACTCTTTATTGTTGGCTACGTATTAACTTATATTTTCGACGTCGACCATATTATCCTTACATTTCTAATGGTCTTATTTATCTGTTATAACGCTGCCTATAATGCTAAAAAACGCAGTAAATACGTTAAAGATATTTTTATTATCTCGTTTGTCGCTATTACCACAGGGGCATTGCTCACCTTAAGTATTTTACTTTTTACTCATGCTATTGCCTTTACCCCTATCCAAATTATTCCTATTACCGGTATGATCGCGGGGAATGCAATGATTGCGACCGGACTTTGTTATAATCAGCTTGGGCAACGTTTTGAAAATCATCAACAACAGATCCAAGAAATGTTAAGTTTGGGGGCAACCCCTAAAATTGCTTCAATGGCTATTATTCGAGATAGTATTAAATCGTCGTTAATTCCGACCGTTGACGCAGCCAAGACAGTGGGGATTGTAAGCTTACCTGGAATGATGTCTGGATTAATTTTTGCCGGTGTTGATCCACTACAAGCGGTTAAATACCAAATTATGGTCACCTTTATGTTGATGGCAACCGCCAGTATTTCAACAATTATTGCTTGCTATTTAACCTATAAGAAATTCTTTAATCAACGCCATCAATTAATGACGTTTAATCAATAAAATAATGGCTCTCCCTCTGTGTAACACAAAGGGAGAGCGCAATATTAACCGCGTCCTTTGGGGCGATTAAGAATATGATCTTCCCAGTCTTCAACTTCCACTTCAGGAACAGCAATATATCTTACTGAGATATTACCTTGATGCATTTTTGCTTTATTACCTGCAATAAGGGGATGCCAATCCGCTAAAGGCTTCCCTTCTGCTAATAAGCGATAAGCACAAGTCATCGGTAACCATTCAAACGTCGGCAAATTATATCGCGTGAGTTTGATACAATCAGGCTCATAACGAAAACGATCTTCATAGTTACTGCATTGGCAGGTTTTAATATTTAACTGATTACAAGCGACGTTAGTAAAATAGATCTCATCAGTATCATCATCCATTAACTTGTGTAAACAGCACTGCCCACACCCGTCACATAACGATTCCCACTCATCATCACTCATTTCATCCAAAGTTTTTGTCTGCCAAAAAGCCTGTGTCATCTCTACGTTATTACCTTATTGCTCATCATATTATTAAATAACCCGTGTGGTCAGCTGATGTTCATTGACACTTAATACCAACATATCACCCGATGCTAAGGGACCGACACCTTCAGGTGTTCCCGTTAAAATAACATCACCTGGGCGAAGGGTAAAAAAGCGCGACATATAACTGATAAGGGGTAAAACAGGCGTTAGCATATCACGACTGTTGCCTTGCTGACGAATTTCACCATTAACTTTCAACATTAAGTCAACATTTTGGGGATCACCAAAAGAGTTCACCGGAATAAATCCCGACAAAGGCGCTGAACCATCAAACGCTTTACTTTTCTCCCAAGGTTGTCCCGCTTTTTTTAATTGACTTTGTAAATCACGTAAAGTGAGATCTAAACCAACACCAAAACCAGCAATAGCGCGATCAACCCTATCTTCATTGGCTTGTTTCAGTGGCTGACCAATTAATACCGCTAACTCTATTTCATGATGCACTGCCCCCATTTCTTTGGGGATCGCAATAGGTTGGCGAATATCACACATCGCCGTTTCTGGTTTAATAAAGATAACCGGCTCTTCAGAGCGCACCGAGCCCATCTCTTTTATGTGGTTTGCATAATTACTGCCCACACAAATCACTTTATTGACAGGAAAATCAAGCAACGAACCTTCCCAATCTCTATGTTGATACATAATATTTTCCTTATTAGGTAAATCGCTGTGTTTTATGTCACTGCTAACGTGATTTAGTGTTGAGTTGGCAGTGTATTTATTTTATTGGCAACGCCATCAGCCATCGTCACAATACTCAAAGCAAAAAAGTAAGAGCTATTCCAATGCATGATAGTACGGAAATTTTGGGTGACTAAATAACTTCTATGCAAATCATCATCAGGAATTATCAGCCATACCTTCATATCATCACTTAATTGGCTATTAGCGGGTAATTTCACCCCTAGCGCCTTCCATTGTGCGACCGTTTTTTGTTGCTCTGTTTTTATACCTTCCAACTGTTGATTAAAATTAGCAGGTAAACTGACTTGTTCCCCCCAAGGGAGATCGCGTTGCCATCCCTCGGTTGCTAAATAATTAGCGGCTGAAGCAAACGCATCTTCACGGCTATTCCATATATCAATATTGCCATCACCATTGCCATCAGCAGCGTAAGTCAAAAATGAAGATGGCATAAACTGTGTCTGCCCCATTGCGCCTGCCCAAGAGCCTTTTAAACGCTGGCCTACAGGTAAATGTCCATTTTCGATTATCTCAAGTGCGGCCATTAATTGGCGACTAAACAAGGCCTCACGGCGACCTTCAAAAGCTAATGTGGCCAGTGCTGAGATAACATCTTCTTTTCCTTGTACTCGACCAAAACCACTTTCTAATCCCCATAAGGCAACAATATAATTTGCAGGCACACCATATTGATTGCTGATCTGCGCTAGGGTTTGTTGGTTAGCTTGATAAAGTTTCGCCCCTTCTGCGATACGTCCTTTCGTCACCACTCGAGGTAAATACACATCTAAAGTAATTTTCTTTTCTGGCTGATTACGGTCTGACTTCACCACTCTGTCAATAAAGTGAATTTCCGAAAAGGCAAAATTGATAGTTTCAGGTTTATAACCCAATTCAGCCGCTTTTTGTTTTAAAGCATCTACATAAGCAGGAAATTGTGCAGGTGTCCGTGACTGTTTTGGAAAAGCCTGTTCAAGTGAGGCAACATCAATCTGTTTCCAGCGAGCCGGTGCTGATGTCGTAATATTGGCAATTTCACTTGTTACAGGTTTTTTTTCTGCACTCTTCTGATGGCTATCTGCACAAGCAGATAGCAAAACAGTAGAAACAATCACCGCGATGAACGAATATTTGAACATTTATGCTCCTTTTATCTCGATGATTTATTCAGTTTTTTCTGAATTTTTTAATTCATCTAAATAAGCATTTAACATACTTTCGACGGGAGGTGGCACTTGTAGATAAAAACCTTGGTCAGTCAACGCTTGTTTGACTTTTTCTATGTCTGCATTCGCTAAACGCTGTCTTTGCGCGAGATCTAGCAACATTGCAAACTGTGGTTCACCAAAACTTTGTAATAATTCCTCAGGAATTCGAGAGAAATCATCTTTTTTTTCGATGTATAAATAAGTTTGATCACGCTTGGTACTACGGTAAATTGCACAAATCATTTTCATTAAACTCTAATTATTAAAATAAGCGACTTGCCTGAATATTTTAGTAAATATAACATGCTTATATAATTTCGTAATATCGTCTCTGGTTTTTTGTGCCAGATTATAGAAAATTTACTGAGTCAGATAGATGTCAAACACGCCCATTGAGTTAAAAGGCAGTAATTTTACCCTCTCGGTACTTCATTTAAATGATGGATCACCGAAGGTTATTCGTCAGGCTATTTCAGATAAAATTGCCCAAGCGCCTCAATTTCTGAAAAATGCGCCTGTTGTTATCAATGTCTCTGCTATCGCAGATCAAACGATTGATTTTAAAAAACTGAGGCGAATAGTAGAAGATGCTGGCTTACGTGTTGTGGGAATTAGTGGTAGTCATGACGCTCAACAAAAAGAAGCGATAATTGCCGCACAGTTACCTATTCTAAATGAAGGTAAAATAACTAAGCCAGCAGCTCAGGCAAATAACGATAAAACGAATGAAGTACCGATAAATGTACGACAAAAAACCAAAATCATTCATACACCAGTGCGTTCAGGGCAACGTATTTACGCACCAAATAGCGATTTAGTCGTGTTAAGCAATGTCAGTGCTGGCGCTGAATTAATCGCAGACGGTAATGTACATATTTATGGTGTATTGCGTGGACGGGTTCTTGCCGGAGCATCAGGCGACCAAGAGAGCCATATTTTTTGTACACATTTATCTGCAGAACTAGTTTCCATTGCTGGTCAATATTGGCTAAGCGACCAAATTCCTACAGATTTTGTTGGCAAATCAGTCCAACTTAGTTTGCAAGAGAATGAATTAACAATCGAGAACTTAATTTAGAGCATCGACAAGGAATCACTCCATGGCACGCATTATTGTTGTTACGTCAGGTAAAGGTGGGGTTGGTAAAACAACTTCCAGCGCGGCCATTTCTACCGGCCTCGCTCAAAAAGGGCATAAAACGGTTGTTATCGACTTTGATATCGGGTTACGTAATCTTGACCTAATTATGGGTTGTGAGCGTAGAGTCGTTTATGACTTTGTTAATGTTATTCAAGGTGATGCTACTTTAAATCAAGCCCTGATTAAAGATAAACGTACAGAAAACCTTTATATCCTCCCGGCTTCACAAACAAGAGATAAAGACGCTTTAACCCGTGATGGTGTAGAGCAAGTGTTAGATGAACTGGATGAAATGGGTTTTGATTTTATTATTTGTGATTCACCTGCAGGGATTGAAAGTGGCGCACTTATGGCACTCTATTTTGCAGATGAAGCCATTATCACCACCAACCCAGAAGTCTCCTCTGTACGTGACTCAGACCGTATTTTAGGTATTTTAGCCTCTAAATCACGTCGCGCTGAACGAGGCGAAGATCCTATTAAAGAACATCTTCTATTAACACGCTATAATCCAGGCCGAGTAAGCCGTGGTGATATGTTAAGTATGGAAGATGTGCTAGAAATTTTATGTATTCCACTGCTGGGTGTTATTCCAGAAGATCAATCCGTTTTACGTTCATCAAACCAAGGTGAGCCTGTTATTCTTGATAGTGAATCTGATGCAGGTAAAGCTTATTTAGATACAGTAAATCGTTTATTAGGTGAAGAACATCCATTCCGTTTTATTGAAGAAGAGAAAAAAGGCTTCCTAAAACGCCTTTTTGGGGGGTAAAAGATGGCTTTATTAGATTTTTTTCTGTCGCGTAAAAAGTCGACAGCAAATATTGCCAAGGAGCGCCTACAAATTATCGTAGCAGAGCGTCGACGTGGCGATACTGAGCCAGCTTATTTACCTGATATGAAAAGAGATTTATTAGGTGTTATCTGTAAGTATGTGCAGATAGATCCCGATATGCTATCTGTTCAGTTTGAGCAGAAAGGCGATGATATCTCCGTACTAGAATTAAATGTGACATTACCTGAAAATGAAGAATCACCTAAGTGATCATATTTAATTCGCTGATATAAGCTAATGATCCACAGAGCCAGCTATAAACTATCACATATTTGCTTGGCTCTGTGTTTTTAATTATATATAAACTGGCTGAATACAAATGTGCAAATAGCGCTATATATTGTTGCTATTTTAAACATTCATTAATAATAAGTTGGAGTTGCTATTTATTGGATGATAGAAGGATGATAGAAACTCATATTGGGTTTGAGAAAATTTCAGGCTAAATAATTACTCTTTAGCCTGAATTAATATAACGTGATATTAAGGATATTGCGCCAAAATTGCAGTAATTTTTTCTGCTAATAATGCTTTACGCCAGCGTGAAAGCAATTCAGGCTCCCCTGTTTTAATTTTCCAGTGAATATTAAGCAATTGGTTTATTTGTCTTCTTGAGGCTAATAACTCGGGGTTATAACGCTGCCCTTCACTTACCTCTTGGATCACCGTTTTTATTGCTTTAAAGGCTTTTTTATAGTTAGGTTGTTCAATTAAATTGCCAATAGGCTCAGGACAATCTTCATCTTTGATCTGTTTGGCTTTAGCAACAAAATCCAACAAGCGACGGCCATGACAACGAATTTCTTGCCCCGATAGAGAAAGCGCATCTAATTCAGCAAGAGAGGTCGGTAAATAGCGTGCTACTGACCATAAATGCTCTTCCCTTACAACAAAATTTAATGCCATATCACGGGCTCTAGCTTGATTTAAACGCCATTCTGCCAACATTTTTAAGCATGCCAATTGTTGACCTCGTAATTGCCATGCATTACCAATATCGCGATAGGCAAGCTCTGGTGATACGGTCTCTTGGCGACGCTCGGCTATCATTTCGCACTCATCAACAATCGCGTCCATATAACCGGCTTCTTGTGCCTGTGCGATTAATTTCTTAGCTAGAGGTAACAAATAAAACACATCACCACTCGCATATTGGCACTGTTTTTCGGTTAATGGGCGTGCCAGCCAATCTGTTCGTGATTCACTTTTATCGAGAGCAATATGTTCATATTTTTCTACTAAGGTCGCAAAGCCACAAGAAATGGGATAGCCCAGAAAAGCGGCCACGACTTGGGTGTCTATCATGGGTGTCGGAACACAACCAAATTGATGAGAAAACACTTCAAGATCTTCACTTCCAGCATGCAAATATTTAAGGACTGCGGGATTAGTTAATAATTCAACAAAAGGAGTCCACTCAGTAATGGTCAGGGGATCAATAAGAGAGATCTGTTTCCCATCGTACATTTGGATAAGCCCCAAATGTGGGTAATAGGTGCGTATACGGACAAACTCTGTATCTAATGCAATTTGTGATACCTCAGACGCTGCTTTACAGACATCTTCTAGTGCTGTGTTTGTCGTGATAAATTGATAATTCAAAACAGGTTTCTCTTGTGTTTTTATGTCTAATGACTTTTTCGTAAAGACAAAAACGCCGGTATAAACCGGCGAATTTATCAAAGGTTATACTTTGTTGTATCAAGATCCAGTTGATGTTTTCAACTGTTTTTCTTCATTTCTTAATTCTCTGCGTAAAATTTTACCAACATTTGACTTAGGCAGCTCTTCTCGAAACTCAATAATCTTAGGTACTTTATAACCCGTTAAGTAACGGCGACAATGAGTTTTAAGTTCATCTTCTGTCAATGAGGGATCTTTTTTGACAACAAAGATTTTCACAGTCTCACCCGAGCTTTTACTCGGTACACCAATAGCTGCTGATTCTAAAACTTTCGGGTGCGCAGTAACCACTTCTTCAACTTCATTAGGATAGACATTAAATCCTGAAACCAAGATCATATCTTTTTTACGGTCAATGATGCGGATAAAGCCTTCATCATCCATTGTGGCAATATCACCTGTGGCAACCCATCCATCATGTAGTACTTCTGCTGTCGCATCAGGGCGATTCCAGTAGCCTTTCATGACCTGAGGGCCACGAACCCACATTTCACCGCCTTCTGTGCGAGACACTTCATTACCTTCATCATCCATAAATTTTACTTCCGTTGAAGGTACAGGAAGCCCAATACTACCACTGTATTTTTTCAGGTTATAAGGGTTACCTGTTACTAAAGGCGAACACTCAGTTAAACCATAACCTTCTAATAGATGCTTACCGGTTAATTCTTCCCACTCTTTCGCAACACTACTTTGTACGGGCATTCCGCCACCAACAGAAAGGTTGAGCTTAGAAAAATCAAGTTGACGAAACTCAGGATTATGTAGCCAAGCATTAAATAGTGTATTTACCCCGGTAATCGCCGTGACAGGATAACGCGATAACTCTTTAATAGTGCCTTTAACATCTCGTGGATTCGTTATCAGTAGGTTTTTCCCGCCAACTTCAATAAATAACAAGCAGTTCACGGTTAAAGCAAAAACGTGATACAAGGGTAAAGCGGTTACCACCAGCTCTTTCCCTACATTAAGTGCAGGAACATAAGCGGCTTTAGCTTGTTCTAGATTAGCCAACATATTACGATGAGTTAACATCGCGCCTTTCGCAATTCCTGTGGTACCACCAGTATATTGTAAGAAGGCTAAATCATCTCCAGTAATTTCTGGCTTAATATATTGCATTCGATAGCCTAAATGCATCGCTCGACGAAATGATATCGCGTCAGGCAAATTATATTTTGGGACTAATCGCTTGATATATTTAACCACAAAATCAACCAGTGTCGCTTTAGGACGAGATAGCTGATCTCCCATACGTGTTAAAATAACGTGTTTAATGCTGGTATTAAAGACGATTTTTTCCAGCGTATGGGCAAAGTTAGAAACAATGACAATAGCTGTGGCGCCACTATCATTAAGCTGATGTTCAAGCTCTCTTGGTGTGTAGAGTGGGTTTACATTGACCACTACCATACCGGCACGAAGAATGCCGAAAAGCGCTATAGGATATTGCAGTAAGTTAGGCATCATTAAGGCGACACGATCACCTTTTTTCAATCCTAAGCCATTTTGCAAATAAGCGGCAAAAGCACGGCTACGCTCTTCTAGTTTGCGGTAAGTCATGACCTCGCCCATATTGATAAAGGCGGGTTGATCTGCGTAATTTGCGACAGCGTTTTCAAGCATCTCTGCAAGAGATGCAAAACGGTCCGGGTCAATTTCAGCCGGAACATCTGCCGGATAACGTTTAAGCCAGACTTTTTCCAAAGTAGTACTCCTGATTAATCGCACTTCTTGGTTAATATTATGTTTCTTTTTAACAAAGTATTAACTCATCCTACCAGCACAAACAATTTTCTGTTGTGAAGATGCGAAGTGTATCACTAAATTTTTTCTTTTTATGTTTAACAAAAAAGAAGGCGGTCAAAACCGCCCTCTCTTTTGTTGTCTTCATCTTTAATAATTATATTAGATAATTGCCATCTAATATATTACAGGTATTGATTATACACCGTTTCAAACTCATAAAGGTAAAATATTATATCGTCATTAACAATTATTCTAGTTTATTACTCCAAAACGGGGACAACTTGGCCAGTACCATATGGATATGCCCCATAGCCACCATAGCCATAATTATACCAGTAAGGGGCATTACCATAGTATCCCCATGTCATAACAGGCGCAGGCATAATAACTTGTTGCGTTAATGTCCAGCGTTTCATTCCTGTAACATCGATACGTAAAAATGGATAAACGGCTTCACCCACTTTGCCTGTTTTTACACCTTTGATCGTACCCACTACCGTGACATACTGATTTTTATAATCTGTTGGATCTAAAAAATGAGTAACATTCGCATAAAGACGACCAACAGAAGGTTGCTGTAACTCAGGAGCCGCATCATAGTGAGAAAGTGGCATCACAGCAATTTCTAACTGGGTTGTTGAAGGTAGATTCTTAACCTCTATCACTCGCCCACCAAAACGACCTTCTTGACCGACATAAAGCTCCGGTGCCGCTAGAACTACATTTAAGTCAGTAACAGGAGTTGCTGTTGTCCCTTTAATAGATTCAGGTATAGAGACGCAGCCCGTTAGTAATAGAGCGCCAGATAAAAATAGCGCTTTACTTACCAAACGGTAGTTTAATTGTCTGTTCATAAACCACCTCTTTGTACGTCATTAAGTACGTTACACTCTAAGATAAGTATAGCGTCACTCTGTCACTTCTAACAGAAAATCGCTAACAATCTATTCCCGTCCTGGTAATTTTTTCCAAGTGACTTCATTACGTAAATAAACAGGCTCGGCCTCTTCTACTTTAGTTGCTTTCCCTTCATGCCATGCTGTAACGGCAAGTGGCAACATATCTTGTGCCGCAGGCAAAGTAATTTGCGTTTCAACCACGGTAAAAGGCAATGATAAAGCTAAATCAGGATAAGCTTGCCACCCCGTACCCGCAATTGCCCAGCGACCTGTGGTAGCTTGTAGCGTTTCGGCAAATTGTTCTGGTTTCATTACCGCTTCTGTTTCTTCACCAGACCAAATGCCAGCGTCATTACGCTGATATTGGGCACAGTAGATTTCCCCCATACGGGCATCAATGGCGACTAAAACTTGCTTAATGCCTGTTGTTCTAAAGACGCCTTCTGCCATGGTGGCAAGAGAAGAAATACCAATCAGTGGCAAATTAGCCCCTAGTGCGATACCTTGCGCAACACCGACACCAATGCGAACACCGGTAAAACTGCCCGGACCACGACCAAAAGCGAGGGCATCTAAGGATTGCAGTGATAAATTGGCTTCTTCTAAAGCACTTTTCACCATTGGTAAAATTTTTTGTGTATGTTCACGCGGTGAAATTTCAAAACGTGAAGCAACGACACCTTCATTCCAAACCGCAACAGTACAAGACTCAGTTGCGGTATCAATTGCTAAAATTCGCAGTGACACGCCATAACTCCGGCAGATTCAATAAGTAAAAAGAGAAAGAATAATATCATAATAGTATTCAACAGAATAAATACACATCATATGTAATCACTATTATGACTCCGACACTATTTCATTTCGTTGTGCCCGTTGGCTTAAAAAATAACTGGTTTTTTCTAATGAACGGGTTCGTGGTGATGGGGGCAAACTACTTAAAAACACTTCCCCATAAGGCCTTGAAACTAATCTATCATCACAAACAATAATGGCACCATAGTCATGTATATCGCGGATCAAACGCCCGACGCCTTGCTTTAGAGTGATCACCGCATCAGGGATTTGTACATCCCGAAATGCATCACCACCACGTAATTGACAATCTTCAATACGTGCTCTTAATAATGGATCGTCAGGTGCGGTAAAGGGTAATTTATCAATGATCACACAAGAAAGTGTATCTCCCCTGACATCCACCCCTTCCCAAAAACTTTGGGTCGCGACAAGTAACGCATTGCCTGAGGAAACAAATTTTTTCAATAATTGCGATTTCCCCATTTCGCCTTGCATTAACACGGGAAGTGGTAAGCTGGCTTTAAACTCTTCGGCTAATCCACGCATCATAGCGTGAGAGGTACAAAGAAAAAAACAACGCCCCTGATTTTTTAAGATCACAGGAGCCAGCATAGCGGCTAAACGCTTCGCGGTGTATGGTTGATTTAACGGAGGTAAATAACGTGGTACACAGAGCAACGTTTGATGTTGATAATCAAATGGGCTATTTAAAATTAATGTCGTGGCATTTTCCAGTCCTAATCTATCTGTGTAATAAGACATTTTTTCATCTACAGAGAGTGTTGCAGAAGTAAATATCCAACTACTTTTATGGGACTTAATCAGCTCACGAAATTTATCAGCAACCGAAAGTGGCGTGATCGCCAGTAAAAAATGACGACCATAGCTTTCAAACCAATAACTGTATCCGGCAATCGTCGTATCAATTAGGCGTTTTAAACGATTACGATAAAGTGTTGCCCGTTCAAACGCACTATCCAGTAATTGGCTACGCCCTAAAGAGAGCTTCATTACATCATAACTTAGCTCTAACGCATCATCTAAGAAGGTTAAATAGCGTTTGGTTTCCTTATTTTGTAATAGTTCCCTTAAGTTACCCCGAAAACCCGTATCACCTAAGCTAAGACGAAAATCTTGTACCATTTGAGTTAAACGGTCAGCACTTTTTTGCAGTTGCACTTGATCACGCACTTCAGTGCGATACGCCACAATCATATCTCGCGCTAGATCGAATAATTGACGACTAGTGAGCTGTTGACCGAAGTAGTGGCTCGCTATATCAGGAATTTGATGCGCCTCATCGAAGATCATTATCTCCGCATCGGGGATCAGCTCACCAAAACCAGTATCTTTTACTACCGTATCTGCCATAAAAAGGTGATGATTAACAACCACCACATCAGCGGCTAACGCATTTTTACGGGCACTTAATACATAACACTCTTTGTAGCGAGGACAATCACTGCCCAGACAATTATCATTAGTGCTAGTCACCAATGGCCATACTTTGCTATCTTCCGCCACACTATGACAGCGACTAATATCACCATCTTCTGTTTGCGTTGACCATTGGCGTACATGCATAACATCAGCAAGTACTTCTGCTTCTAAATCACCGCCACTGAGCATTTGCTGATCTAAACGTTCTAAACACAAATAATTAGAGCGACCTTTTAATAAAGCCGTTGTACCATCGTAGTCTAGCGCTTCTATTATGGTGGGGAGATCACGACTATACAGTTGATCTTGTAATGCCTTAGATCCGGTAGAGATGATAGTTTTTTTCCCAGAACGTAATGCAGGCACAAGATAGGCATAGGTTTTCCCTGTCCCGGTCCCCGCTTCTGCAATAAGCACACCTTGTTTATCAATAACCTCTGTTACTGATATCGCCATTTGTCGTTGAGCTTCACGGGGATGAAATCCAGGAACGCGTCGGGTTAAAATCCCGTTTTCTGCAAAATCGTCTGACACAGGCATACTCTTTTTATAAAATAAGACGTAAATTATGCCAGTGGATAGCTAAAAGTACCACCCACGTTGTTAATACAAAGGAGAATTTATCGTGACTATAAAACGTATCGATCCAGAGGACCGTTGGTCTGAAGCGGTTATTTATAATGATACTGTCTATTACACTGCAGTTCCTGAAAACTTATCAGGGGATATAATCGAACAAACTGCAGATACATTAGCAGCTATTGATGTGTTATTACAAAGAGTGGGATCAGATAAAAGTAAGATCCTTGATGCAACACTATTTTTAGCCGATAAAGCCGATTTTGCAGGTATGAATCAAGCATGGGATGCATGGGTTGCTAAAGGGAGCGCGCCAGTACGTTGTACCGTTCAGGCTCAACTCATGCATCCTGAATATAAAGTAGAAATTAAAATCATCGCTGCTCTCTAATTTTTTATTAGCACCCGCACATGCGGGTACTATTTTCTCTTATATGTCGGATCAGCTAATTCAATATAATAATTTGATAAATGATCATGCCCATAACACATACCAATATGACTGTTTGCCATAAAAGTTAAAAAAAACTCTAATGGCCCATAAAATTTTTGGCTCGTAAAATGACGTAACGTAAAAATAGTTATTTTTCTTAACGTATCGGGTAAATGGATTATTTTAATTTTTTTATCTAATGCGCTTCCTGCGAGTTCACATATTTGATTCAAAGATAGAATATCCGGTCCACCTACAGTGAATTCATTTATATTGGTTGTCATTTTCTCGACAATAAATTGCGCTAAATCTTTTCCAGAGATAGGATTTATTTTTTGTTCGCCATCACCAAATAAATAAACTTTACCCGATGCTGCCATCTGTAAAAAATCCCCCATATCGCTAAAATAGCCATTAGGTCTTACAATACAGTATGCTAAATTGGCTTGTTTTAATTTATCAACAAAGCGCTCCTTTGCTTGAAAAATCTTTAGATTTCGGTGTGTTTCGCCATCAATAGCCGAGATATAAATAAATTTATTAACCTTCGATTTAATCGCTTCTTCTAATAAATTGGCATTTGCCTGATAATCCACATCCATATAGGTTAACCCTTCTTTTTGCCGAGTGATCCCTACCGTTGATATCACGCAATCAATATTTTGAGCAATCAAAGAAAGTTGCTCTGGTTTTGTGATCTCGCCGATGAATATGTCATCAACATCCGCAAACTTTGTCGCTTGTTGATGATTTCTAACTAAAACACGTACCCAATATCCTTGTTTTTTTAATTCTTGAATTAAAAAACCACCCAAATATCCTGTTGCTCCCGCGACTAATATCCGTTTCATTTCAACTCCTTTCTTTTTTAATTATCATGAAAAGTAACATCAATGATAAATTAATAGCAACTGCGTTTAGCATAATAAATGCAATATACTCACCGTTGTTAGTGATAGATTCTATTGCATCTTCAAATTTCACTCTTTTTAGTGTTGAAATAGTAAGGCTATTTTTACTATAAATTTTGTTATTTTAAACACATCATTTTTAATAGATATTTATAGAAACAAAAAAGCTAAGTTTACAAGAAACTTAGCTTTTTTATTTAATATGCTTTACTTTGCTATGTAAAATAGAGTTAAGCGAATTTAATCATTATCATACCGACTAATAATAATATAATTCCACTCCATCCTTTATAATTTAGGCGTTGATTAAATAAGATCCACCCAGCGGCGATAGTGGCAATAATACCAAAAGCTCCCCATAGTGCGTAAGCAACAGAAAGCTCTATCCCCTTTACGGCCATTGCCAATGAGCTAAATGCGCCTAACACACAAAGCAATGACAATATTCCCAACCCCCAACGACTAAAACCGTTAGACATTTTCAAGAATATATTGGCCACGATTTCAAGCACAACAGCAAGAAGAAGAAAAGCGCCATGCCACCATTCAAATTGAGCTAACATATTAAGCCTCTTTAACATTAGAAGAAATTGGCTTATTAACTCCCTTTACCACAGTAGCAACCTGTTTGGCTTTTCCGGCAATATTTTTTACCGAATCGGTTGTTTTTTTAGCAACCGCCGATTTTTTAGTGCCTGACTTAATCAGAGTGATCCCCGCAATTAACATTGCTAAACCACCTAATTTTAATGCTGACAGTGATTCACCAAACCAAAGCACGCTAAATGTTGTAATAATGACAATTCCAATACCTTCCCACAGTGCATAAGCTACACCTAATGCCACTTTTTTTACGGCTATGGCTAAAAAGATATAGGAAGTGGCAATCATTAACCACATAACGATCATACCAGTGTAACCACCGCTGACACTGGCATACTTCATTGATAAAGTGCCGATCACTTCACAGATAATAGCTAAAACTAAAAATATCCAATAAATCATTTTTCATCTCTCATACACGTTTAAAGCACGCCTAAACGTTTCTTGCGCAGAAGATAGAGAATATGCAGATAGTCTTTCTGGCGGTATAAAACCGAACGTTAAGGCAACGTTATTTCCTGATATATCAGGAAGTAGGATGAGAAATTTCTATAATGCGCCACACCAGTAGTGTTCGCTGGATAAAATAGCAGAAAGGAATAACTTATAAGTAGAACGTTTAACTTTTACGCTTTTGGCGCTAGTCATGATTATTTATTCTTTCATCGCGCAGACCATCCGCACGATATACTCCGAACCCTCATATAATATGGATAAATGTTACATGATATTTCTATCATGCCGAATTATTTAAAGCAAGGATCTTCTGCAAAAATTTTTTAGGTAATTGATTGGTTTTATTTAGGTTTTAAGTTGAAGATTGCAATACACTGCATAGTTAATCAATTCTTAGCTGAACTTGTTATTAATTTATTCATTTATATCGCAGTAATCATGCTTAATAAAAAAACACCGCAAAACTCGACCTCTTATTTTACGGTGTTATTTATATTAGTTAGGGACTATATCTGACGATGAAATTCCCTACTCAATTTCATTCCAAGAGCGGCCATCACGAGTGATCATTGCAACAGATGCAACCGGCCCCCATGTTCCTGCTTGGTATGGCTTAGGTAATTCATTATCGCATTCCCATGCATTAATAATTGAATCGACCCATTTCCATGCTTCTTCTACTTCATCACGACGGACAAATAGCGCTTGAATACCCCGCATTGCCTCAAGCAACAACCGCTCATAAGCATCAGCTAAATGAGTTTGATTAAAAGTTTCGGAGAAACTTAAGTCTAATTTAGTAGTTTGTAAGCGGTGTTTATGATCAAGACCTGGTGCCTTATTTAGCACTTCAATATCAATACCTTCATCAGGCTGTAAACGGATAGTGAGTTTATTTTGTGGTAACTCTTGATAGGTTTCACTGAAAATATTCAGAGCTGGTTTTTTAAAATAGACCACCACTTCCGAGCATTTACTTGGCATACGCTTACCGGTTCTTAAATAGAAGGGTACACCCGCCCAACGCCAGTTATCAATATCAGCACGAATTGCAACAAAGGTCTCTGTATTACTGGCTTTATTTGCACCCTCTTCGTCTAGATAGCCCGGTACTTTTTTACCTTGTACAAAACCGGCCGTATATTGCCCACGAACCGTTTTTTCACGGACATTAGTCATATCAATACGACGTAATGAGCGCAGCACTTTCACTTTTTCTTGGCGGATACTATCAGCCGTTAAATCAGCAGGTGGTGACATGGCGATCATCGTCAAAATTTGTAATAGGTGATTTTGCACCATATCACGCATTTGACCCGCTTGATCGAAATACCCCCAACGTCCTTCAATACCAACTTCTTCTGCCACCGTAATTTGGACATGATCTATTGTTTTATTATCCCAATTATTAACAAATAAGGAGTTAGCAAAACGTAAGGCCAATAAGTTTAAGACGGTTTCTTTACCCAAGTAGTGGTCGATACGATAAATTTGACTCTCTTTAAAGTATTTCGCCACACTATCATTAATAGAAACTGAAGACGCTAAATCTGTTCCTAGTGGTTTTTCCATAACCACACGGTTTGGCTCTTTATTTAATTTAGCATGTCCCAAACCTTTACACATCGCACTGAAAGTACTTGGTGGCATTGCAAAATAGTAAATCGCCGGTAATTTGTCTTGTTTTAGATGTTTTGCTAACTCAATAAAGTGGTCAGTTTCATTGACATCAAGATTACAAAAATCGAGACGAGCACTTAAACGTTGCCAAATTTCAGGGTTAATCTCTTCTTTTAAAAAAGTTTGTAATGCTTCATGGGCAACATTTGTATAAGCAGCTACATCCCAATCAGCACGACCAACACCGATGATACGTGTATCAGGGTGAATATATCCTGCCTTTTCCAGTTGATAAAGTGATGGAATTAACTTACGACGGGCAAGATCCCCTTTAGTACCGAAGATAACCAGATCACAGGCCTGAGCAGTCGATATCGCTGCCATAGTACGTCTCCTCATGATGAGATTTTGTAATTTTGTTACATAATTTCGTATTAATGTACTCTTTTGGGTGTACGCAGTAAATACGCTTGCGTGTTTTAGTCTTTAACGCCCCTTACATCTTATTAACCACCGGTTTTTTATGTCTAGCTTTTTCTATTTCTATGTAAATTTACAACAGTTTTGTTAATTGTTTTCAGCTTTGAAAGTTAGACACAGGTCATACTTTGATGAAAAAAGCCCTTTTAAGGGGCTGTCAGCGATGTAAGTGCTGTTATATGCGTAGTATATTTTCATAAAACCGTTATAGATTTCTCCTTTTATTGAAATTGGCAAAGCCAAGGATCTGTATATTTAATGAATATATTGGAAAGGGTTCAGTCTAGTCTGGACATCTTGAGTAAATCAGAAAAAAAAGTGGCTGAGGTTGTTTTAACAACACCACAAACCGTGATCCATTCAAGTATCGCTCTTATGGCGAAAACAGCTGATGTTAGTGAGCCCACTGTAAATCGTTTTTGTCGACGCATGGCAACAAAAGGATTTCCAGATTTTAAGTTACAATTAGCACAAAGCATTGCCAATGGTACACCTTATGTCAATCGTAACATTGATGACTCCGATTCTGTCTCTGCTTATACCAATAAAATATTTGAATCTGCGATGGCGGGTTTAGAGACTGTCAAAAATAATCTCGATATTGCGGTTATTAATCGAGCTGTCGATATTCTTACTCAAGCAAGAAAAATCTCGTTTTTTGGTCTAGGTGCTTCTGCCGCCGTCGCACATGATGCCATGAATAAATTCTCACGTTTCAACATTCCCGTGACCTATTTTGATGATGTTATCATGCAACGAATGAGCTGTATAAATAGTATCGACGGTGATGTTGTGGTGATTGTGTCTCACACAGGTCGTACTAAAAATTTAGTCGAAATTGCTAAAATTGCACGTGAAAATGATGCATCAGTAATAGCGATTACCACTTCTGGCTCTTTATTAGCCGCCGAAGCAACGTTACCCATCTTACTTGATGTACCGGAAGATACCGATATCTACATGCCGATGATTTCTCGCCTTGCACAACTTACCGTTATTGATGTTCTGGCTACAGGGTTTATTTTACGCCGAGGGCCAAAATTTAGAGATAACTTGAAGCGTGTCAAAGAAGCATTACGCGATTCGCGCTTTGATAAGTAACCGTTTTAAATGAATTTGTTAGTATAGTCACATTTAGCAGTGTGCCCTTGACTAGATAACTTTTTGAAAAATGGTAGCATAACTGCGAGCTAACTCTCACATATGATGAAAACACCTAAGTATGTTACAATTAGCTTGAAGCGTTTCACTTAACATATTGGATAGAATGTTACTTACCTCCGTTTTATCCAATAGCCAATACCTTTCGTTCAAGGTCAACGGAGTAATGCATGTCCAGACGGCTCAGAAGAACAAAAATTGTTACCACCTTAGGCCCAGCAACAGATCGTGATAATAACCTAGAAAAAATCATTACTGCTGGTGCAAATGTTGTTCGATTAAATTTCTCTCATGGCTCTGCAGAAGATCATCTTGCTCGTGCTAATCGCACCCGTGAAATAGCAGCTAGACTTGGTCGCCATGTTGCTATTTTAGGCGATTTGCAGGGTCCGAAAATCCGTGTTTCGACATTTAAAGAAGGCAAAGTATTTCTTAATGTGGGAGACAAATTTCTCCTTGATGCCAATTTAGAAAAAGGCGAAGGCGACCAAACTAAAGTCGGTATTGACTATAAAGGGTTACCTGCCGATGTTGTTCCTGGCGATATCTTGCTACTTGATGATGGACGTGTTCAATTAAAAGTCCTTAAAGTCGAAGGCCTGAAAGTTTTCACTGAAGTGACTGTCGGTGGCCCATTATCTAATAATAAAGGGATCAATAAACTCGGTGGTGGTCTTTCTGCTGAAGCATTAACTGAAAAAGATAAACAAGATATTATTACTGCTGCCAAAATTGGTGTTGATTATCTTGCTGTCTCCTTCCCAAGAACAGGCGAAGATCTTAATTATGCACGTCGCTTAGCACGTGATGCAGGCTGCGAGTGCCAAATTGTCGCGAAAGTTGAACGTGCCGAAGCCGTTGCCAATGATGAAATTATCGATGAGATCATTCTCGCTTCTGATGTTGTCATGGTTGCCCGTGGTGATTTAGGCGTAGAAATTGGTGATCCTGAATTAGTCGGGGTACAGAAAAAACTCATCCGTCGTGCTCGTCAGCTAAATCGTGTTGTTATCACAGCCACTCAAATGATGGAATCGATGATAACTAACCCAATGCCAACTCGTGCAGAAGTCATGGACGTCGCCAATGCGGTATTAGATGGTACAGATGCCGTTATGTTATCGGCTGAAACAGCAGCAGGACAATATCCCGCTGAAACTGTAGCCGCAATGGCACAAGTCTGTTTAGGCGCGGAAAAAATGCCTGCGGCCAATGTATCAAAACACCGTTTAGATATGGTATTTGATAATGCTGAAGAAGCGATAGCCATGTCAACCATGTATGCAGCTAACCATATGAAAGGCGTTAATGCGATTATCGCTATGACTGAGTCCGGTCGTACTGCCCGTATGATGTCACGAATTAGCACCGGTTTACCTATTTTCTCTATGTCACGCCATGAGAAAACATTAAACCAAACTGCACTTTATCGAGGTGTTACGCCTGTTTATTGCAGTACTCATACTGACGGTATTGCTGCCGCTAATGAAGCTATTATGCGTTTATGTGAAAAAGGCTTTTTAGTTTCAGGTGATTTAGTCTTAGTCACGCAAGGTGACCAGATGGGCACGATCGGAAGTACCAATACTTGTCGTATCCTTACCGTAGAATAATCGTTCTTATTCTTTTATAGTAAAATAGCAAAATGGCAAAATGGCAAACGGGCACTTTAAATAGTGCCCGTTTTTTTATCTTCCTATTCGTTCACCAGCAATAGACTAGTCTAGGATATTCTCACGCGCATAAGGTTCTATTTCCCCCTCTTTACGCGTTTTTAATAGTTTTAAGATCCAAGTATATTGCTCTGGTGTTGGTGAGACTAACGCTTCTAGCTCTTCATTCATCCGACGCGCAATATAACGATCATCTTGCCCTTCTATATCATCCATCGGCTCACGGATAATAATCTTTAGTTGATGCGTTTTATGACAGTAAACAGGAAACAGTGGCACAATGGCCGCTCTGCATACTTTCATTAATCGGCCAATCGCCGGTAATGTGGCTTTATAGGTACCAAAAAAATCCACAAATTGACTATGCTCGGCACCATGATCTTGGTCAGGTAAATAATACCCCCAAAACCCTTGGCGCACCGTTGAAATAAAAGGTTTTATCCCCGCTTCGCGCGAGTGTAAACGTCCGCCGAAATGGTAACGTGCTTTATTCCATAAATAATCAGTCACCGGATCTTTTTGGTGGTGAAACATTGCTGCCATTTTTTGCCCTTTAGCAGCCAATAACATGGCAGGTACATCAACAGCCCATCCATGCGGTACCATAAAAATAACATTACGCCCTTGTGCTTTTAAGCGCTCTATAATCTCTATCCCTTCCCAAGAGGTACGCTGTAATGTGTGTTTAGCCCCTCTTAAACAAAGATCTGCAAGCATCACGAAAGACTGTGGCGCTGTTTCAAACATTTTATCAAGCACATCTTCTCGTTGTGCTTTATCCCAGTGAGGAAAACAATATCTTAAATTGATATCTGCACGACGTCTGGCACTTTTCGCTTTACGCCCAACAAAACGACCTATAGAAGCAAGGAGCGGATCACGCCATTTTACCGGCATATACGCTAATGCACACAATACGCCTGCACCAAACCAGGTTCCCCAATGACGAGGATGCAAATAGGCGCGGTGAAAAGTCGGTACATAACCCGCTTTACTATCTGTATCTTTTTCTTTATTCATCAGATAACTCGCTGAACTGACACCTCTAAATAGGCGTAAAAATCATTAAAACAAAAACGGATGATATCAATCATCCGCTTTTATGTCTTTAACTTCTTGTTTAATGTCAATTATCTAACGTTAATTGAGGCATGATCTCTTTTACTTTAGCTAAGTATTCACGCTTCTCTTTACCTGTTAGGCCATCTGCACGGGGTAATTTAGCTGTTAATGGATTAACCGCTTGTTGGTTGATCCATAATTCATAATGTAAGTGTGGCCCTGTGGAGCGCCCTGTATTTCCGGATAGTGCAATGCGATCACCTCGTTTTACACGTTGTCCCGGTTTGACTAACAGTTGGCGTAAGTGCATATAACGAGTGGTATATTGGCTACCATGACGGATAGCAATAAAATTACCTGCTGCACCACTGTATTTAGAGACAATGACTTCACCATCTCCTGTAGCTAAAACAGGCGTACCAACAGGCATAGCAAAATCAACCCCTTTATGCGGTGCAACACGGCCTGTGACAGGATTGATACGGCGAGGATTAAATTGAGAAGAGACTCTAAACTGTTTTACCGTTGGAAAACGCATAAAACCACGTTCTAAACCACCTGCTTGGCTATCATAGTAGCGGCCATCTTCAGCAAGAAAAGCATAGTAATCTTTACCACCACTTCGTAACCGCACACCAATAAGTTCGCTCTGTTCGGTACGACCATCTAAGACTTCACGAGAAAAAAGGGCTGAGAATTTATCACCACTTTGTAATTTTCTAAAGTCTAATTGCCATTGCAAAGCTTTAGTCACTGCGCGAGCTTCTGCGTTAGTTAAGCCAGCATTTGTTGCACTTGCAGAGAAACTACCACGGATAACCCCTGTGGTCACACTATTTTTCCATTCGCCTTTTTGGAACTCTTTTGCTTCAGTAAAACCTGTTTCCGTACGCGTATAAACACGAGTTTCTCGGCGAGAAACGCCCCAACTTAACTCTTGCAATAAACCATCATCATCAAGTTTCCAACTTATTGGTTGGCCTATTTTAAGGTTTCTGAGATCTTTATTTTGATTGGAGAGCGTTGCAATATCAGCTGAGTCGATACCAAATTGCGTTAATATCGAACTTAATGAATCTCCACTGGAGACAATATAAGTATGAGGAACCTGTGCCACTGCGGTGCTAGTATCGACACCATCATCAGCACCTACAAGTCCTTCATCTGTTAGCTGATCACTACTGTCGGTAATAATATCGTCGGTGTTTTCCCCTTGGGTTGTTAGGGGAGTCTGAATACTGATAGGAACTTCTCTGTTTTGTTCGGTGTGAAGCACAACTGGCCGCCATATTGCGACAGCCAGTGTTGCTGCAGTTAACGAACCAAGCATAATTTTATGTGGTAAGGGTAAATTTAAATATACCTGTGCAATGGATCTCGTCTTCTGCTGCACGTTCTTAATTCCTTATTGTGTTTCATTCAGGCAGCTCGCATATTGGTTAGCTAATTGGGTAAGGAATTTCACATAACTATCTTGAGTTAATGCAATCCCACTTCCTAGGGGATCTAATACCCCCATTTTAACTCCAGTGCCTTTCGCCACTGTCTCAATTACTGTCGGCCTAAATTGTGGCTCAGCAAAAATACATGTGGCTTTTTGCTCAACCAACTGTGTTCGTATTTGATGTAATTTCTGTGCACCTGGTTGTATTTCAGGGTTGATCGTAAAATGACCTAATGGCTTTAAATTATAATGTTTTTCGAAGTAGCCATAAGCATCATGAAAGACAAAATAACCCTTGTTTTTAACAGGCGACAGAATATTAACAAGATTTTTATCTGTTTGCTTGAGTTGTTCGCTGAATTTACTTAGGTTTACGTCCAGAAGTTCTTTTTTATCTGGATAGAGCGTCACTAACCTATCGTGGATCTGTTTTGCAGACGACAACGCAATCTCTGGTGATAACCAGATGTGCATATTATAATCACCATGAGAATGATGTTCGTGATTTTCCTCATGTTTATGCACATTGTCATTATCATCTTTCAATAAAAGCGACTTTATTTTGTCAGTTTCCGCTAAAGCCAGCTTATTTTTGTCACTAAGTCTATTTAATGGTCTATCTAAAAAGACTTCCATATCCGGCCCAACCCATACCATTAAATCTGCTGAGGTGATTTTGCGTAAATCCGAAGGTTTTAATGCATAATCATGTGGCGATGCCCCATCAGGTAATAAAACTTCTGTTGGCGTTACACCATCAGCAATTGCTGCCGCAATAAACCCTATCGGCCTAATTGAAGCAACAACATCTGCCTGAACAGATGAACTAAATGAGGCTATCATAGCAGTCACTAAACATGATTTAATTAAAAAACCATGCGCAAATTTGTTGTTTTTATGTAACATAGGCAAAATTCTCGTGAAACGTCATTGGAAATGTTATATTATAACGTTTCAATGATTCTGCAAGTGCTAATTTTATGTCTGACTTAATTCGTTTAAAATCGGTTGGTGTCTCTTTTGGTGAAAGCGTTATTCTAAAAGATATCTCTTTTAATCTAAAAGCAGGCCGTATTCTTACCTTACTTGGCCCTAATGGTGCGGGTAAGTCAACGATTATTCGTTTGGTTTTAGGGTTGTTGGCTCCCTCTTCTGGAAAGATTGAACGTCAACATAGTTTACGTATTGGCTATGTACCTCAAAAACTCTATCTCGATCCAACTATGCCATTGACAGTCAAGCGGTTTATGACCTTAAAACCGGGTGTTAAAGATAAAGATATTTTACCTGCTTTAGAACGAGTCAATGCAGCAAAATTAATAAACGCCCCTATGCAAAAATTATCAGGGGGTGAATCACAACGTGTTTTACTCGCCCGAGCTTTACTTAATCAACCACAACTGTTAGTTCTAGATGAACCCACTCAAGGGGTTGATGTAAATGGTCAATTAGCCCTCTATGATTTAATTAATCAGCTTCGCAATGAATTAGGCTGCGCAATTTTAATGGTGTCACATGACTTACATCTGGTTATGGCTAAAACAGATGAAGTGCTCTGTTTAAATGGTCATATCTGCTGCTCAGGTACACCAGATGTGGTTTCTTCTCACCCTGAATTTATAGCTATGTTTGGTAGTCGTGGTGCTGAACAACTGGGTATTTATCGTCATCATCACCAACATAATAAGGAGTGTCATCATGATTGAGTTGCTGTTACCGGGCTGGATCGCCGGTATGCTCTTAGCGATGGCCGCAGGTCCATTAGGCTCCTTTGTTGTTTGGCGCAGAATGTCCTATTTTGGCGATACCCTCGCCCACGCCTCTTTATTGGGGGTCGCTTTTGGCCTGCTGTTTAATATAGAGCCTTTTTATGCCGTTATTGCCGTAACTTTGCTGTTAGCTATTTTATTAGTTTGGTTAGAACTAAAGCCTCAACTTTCTGTTGATACCTTGTTAGGTATCATGGCTCATAGCGCCCTTTCTTTAGGGCTTGTTGTCGTCAGTTTAATGGCCAATGTTCGTGTTGATTTAATGGCGTATCTCTTTGGTGATTTACTCTCCGTTAATTACCAAGATGTGATCAGTATTTTTATTGGTGTCGTTATTGTTTTATTAGTGATTATCCGTTCATGGCGTCCACTTCTTTCAATGACTATTAATCAAGATATGGCTTTTGTCGATGGTGTGAATATTAAACGCGAACGTTTAAAATTGATGATGATCACCGCATTAACAATTGGGTTGGCAATGAAATTTGTTGGTGCACTTATCATTACGTCACTATTGATTATTCCCGCAGCAACAGCGCGCCGTTTTTCACGTTCACCAGAACAGATGGCAGTGATTGCCGTCGCTGTAGGTATGTTTGCTATCACTGGGGGATTAACTTTCTCTGCATTCTATGACACCCCTGCAGGCCCATCAGTAGTATTAGCCGCCAGTAGTTTATTTGTATTGAGCTTGCTTGTACCAGCAAAGCAGTAGTTATTTAGCATTTATCTTATAAACAACAAAATAGCCTTTGCTAATTTATAGCAAGGGCTATTTTTTAATAGAAAATGCGCGAATATGTTTATTAAGGTGCTTCCATAATGCGATTAAAGTGACGATAAGCATGATTTGTGGCTACACGACCACGGGGGGTGCGTTGAATAAAACCTTGCTGAATTAAATAAGGCTCTAATACATCTTCGATAGTTTCACGCTCTTCACCAATAGCTGCCGCAAGATTATCAAGCCCTACGGGGCCACCCATAAATTTATCAATAATGGCAAAGAGCAGTTTTCGGTCAAGATAGTCAAAACCGGCAGCATCAACATTAAGCATATCGAGTGCTTTAGACGCGATATCTTCATCAATTTCACCATTACCTTTGACTTGAGCAAAGTCTCTTACTCGGCGTAATAAGCGGTTAGTAATACGCGGTGTACCTCGTGAACGCATAGCAATTTGTCGCGCCCCTTCTGCGGTTATTTCTAACCCCATAAAGCTGGCACTACGTGCAACAATATGCTGTAAGTCATCGACATTATAGAATTCAAGGCGTTGTACAATACCAAAACGATCACGTAATGGAGAGGTTAACGATCCCGCTCGGGTCGTCGCCCCAACTAAAGTAAATGGCGGTAAGTCGATTTTAATGGAGCGTGCTGCCGGCCCTTCACCAATCATAATATCAAGTTGATAATCTTCCATTGCCGGATAGAGTATTTCTTCAACAACGGGCGAGAGTCGATGAATTTCATCAATAAACAGTACATCATGAGGCTCAAGATTGGTTAGCATAGCGGCAAGATCGCCAGCTTTCTCTAATACAGGCCCTGAGGTTGTACGTAAATTAACGCCCATCTCATTGGCAATAATATTAGCCAGCGTGGTTTTACCAAGCCCCGGCGGGCCAAAGATAAGTAAGTGATCTAAGGCATCATGACGTAGTTTAGCCGCCTGAATAAAGATTTCCATCTGTTCACGAACTTGTGGTTGTCCCACATATTCAGCAAGCAGCTTAGGACGAATAGCCCTATCGATAATTTCTTCTTCAGGTTGTTGTATATCTGCTGAAATCAGGCGATCTGCTTCAATCACAATCAATTACTCCTAAATCGCTGCGCGTAATGCTTCTTTGATAAGTGTTTCACTATCAGCACCCGCCGTTGCTACCCGACTAATCATCTTGGCAGCTTCTTGTGGTTTATAACCTAAGGCAATTAAGGCAGCGGAAGCTTCTGCTTCAATATCTGCAGCAGATGGCGCTTTCGATGATGCACTGGCTGGTAGCTCAATATCGCCGTTTTGTTCAAATAGATCGCCATTAAGCCCTTTGAAGCGATCTTTCATTTCAACCACTAATCGTTCTGCGGTTTTTTTACCGACTCCCGGTAATTTAACTAATGAGGAGATGGATTCATTTTCAATTGCGGTGACAAATTGGCGTGCAGACATTCCTGATAAAATAGCCAGTGCTAGCTTAGGCCCTACACCATTGACTTTTATCAATTCACGAAACAATGCCCGTTCTTGTTTTTGATTAAAACCATATAGTAATTGCGCATCTTCACGAACAATAAATTGTGTGTAGATAATCGCCTCTTGACCAATATCAGGTAACTCATAAAAACAGGTCATAGGCATATTTATTTCATAACCCACCCCATTACCCGCTTCGATCAGCACCACTGGTGGCTGTTTTTCAAGAATAACGCCTCTAATACGTCCTATCACCCTAACGCCTCCGCAAAAATATTGACGCCAAATTTATAACATAAAAAAAGCTGGACGTATATCCAGCCTGCGAAAAACTAATCTGTTTTACCAACAGATAGCCTATCTTAATCTTCCTCGCGTTAAAACAAGACGCGGATCACCTACACGCAATAAGTTTTGATTAAAGTGACAGTGTGTAATCGCAATCGCTAGCGCATCTGCAGCATCTGCCTGTGGCGCTGCAGATAGTTTTAAGATTGAGCGTACCATATGTTGTACTTGGCTTTTATCGGCTCCCCCTGTTCCTACCACACTCTGTTTTACTTGACGTGCCGCATATTCAAATACGGGAAGATCATTATTGACTGCTGCTAAAATCGCCACACCTCTTGCTTGGCCTAATTTTAATGCCGAGTCTGCATTTTTTGCCATAAAGACTTGTTCAACAGAAAATACATCGGGTGAAAATTGAGTGATGATTTCACTGACTCCCGCATAAATGCGTTTCAGTCGGCTTGGTAGATCAGGAACCTGTGTACGAATACATCCGCTTCCTAAATAGATAAGTTGTCGCCCTTGTTGGCGAATTACGCCATATCCCGTGACACGAGAGCCAGGGTCAATACCTAAAATAATAGCCATAACAATTCCTATGGCGGATAAGGTCGATGGCGAGAGAAAAGAGCAAATACGCTTGCTCTGCTCTTCTCTTCGCACTATTCAACGCAGTGTAAAACACCACTATTGGCCGTTATCGTGATACCAATTACAGAATATCTTCCAGTTGTTTTGCAACTTCATCAGAGATATCACCGTTGTGATACACTTCTTGCACATCGTCGCTATCTTCTAGCATATCGATAAGGCGCATTAATTTTGGTGCGGTATCAATATCAAGCTCTGCTTTTGTTGATGGGATCATGGAAACTTCCGCTGATTCAGCGACAAAACCCGCAGCATCCATGGCATCTTTTACTTCACCGAAAGCTTCAGGGGTTGTGTAAACGTCAATAGCACCATCATCATAAGTTTCAACGTCTTCTGCACCCGCTTCTAGTGCGGCTTCCATGACGGCATCTTCGTCAACACCCGGTGCATAAGAGATAACACCTTTTTTGGTAAAGAGATAAGATACCGAACCGTCCGTTCCTAAGTTACCACCTGTTTTGGTGAAGGCATGGCGAACATCGGAAACAGTACGGTTACGATTATCACTTAAACATTCAACCATAACAGCAGTACCACCAGGGCCGTAGCCTTCATAAATGATGGTTTCCATATTATCGTTTTCATCATTTCCCGCACCGCGAGCAATTGCGCGGTTTAGTGTGTCACGAGTCATGTTGTTAGATAATGCTTTATCAACTGCCGCACGTAAACGTGGGTTAGTTGCAGGATCACCACCACCTAAACGTGCTGCTGTAACTAATTCACGAATAATTTTAGTGAAAATCTTACCGCGTTTCGCATCTTGCGCTGCTTTACGGTGTTTAGTATTGGCCCATTTACTATGACCTGCCATGAAAATATCTCCAAACGTGGTCTAATAATTAAATAACAAATTCTTCAATCGCTTGCTGATTGCTGGCTGACTTAGTTAATTTTGCCGCCAGTGGCGCATCTAACCATTGGTATTGCGTATGCTCAGTCAGTTCAATTTCCCGTTCAGAGGGAAGTGCTAACATAAACCAATGTTCCTGACAATGTGTCACATTAGGCGCATAACGATGGCGAAAGTGTGCGAATATCTCAAAAATAATTGAACGATGGCAATCCACCAGCTCAAGATTTTCTTTTATGATATCAATTCCTACTTCTTCCTGCACTTCTCGTAATGCGGCCTGATAAGGTGTTTCGCCCTCTTCAAGGCTCCCTGTCACAGATTGCCAGAAATCAGGATCATCTCGACGCTTCAGCATAAGCACCCGCTTAGTCTGTTTGGCATAGATAACAACTAAAACACATACTGGGTGCTTATATTTCATCATTTACTCGTTATCTGTGCTAACTTCTTTTTCTGTCACTTGAATAGCCAGCTCTTTTAACGCGTCTTCATTTGCAAAACTTGGTGCATTGGTCATTAAGCAAGCCGCTGCCGTGGTTTTCGGGAACGCGATAACATCACGGATATTATCTGTTCCTGTTAATAACATCACTAAGCGGTCTAAACCAAATGCTAACCCTGCATGCGGTGGTGTACCAAATTTTAGCGCATCTAATAAGAAACCGAATTTCTCACGTTGCTCATCCGGAGTAATACCTAAAATGCTAAATACCGCTTGTTGCATTTCATTACGATGGATACGCACTGAGCCACCACCAACTTCATAACCGTTAATGACCATATCATAGGCATTAGCTACAGCGCCTACAGGATGTGCGGTTAGCTCTGCCGGTGTGAGATCTTTTGGTGAAGTAAATGGATGGTGCATTGCACTTAGGCTGCCGGTATCTTCATCTTCTTCAAACATTGGGAAATCAATAACCCACAGTGGTTTCCATGCGTTAAGATCAGTTAGTTCCAGATCACGACCGACTTTCAGGCGCAACGCTCCCATAGCATCACTCATGGTACCTTGACGACCCGCACCAAAGAAAATTAAGTCGCCATCTGTTGCATTTGTTGCCGCTAAGATGCTGTTAACCACATCATTAGTCAGGAATTTAGCAATAGGGCTTTGTACCCCTTCGATACCTTTTGCCTTTTCATTGACTTTCATCCACGCTAGGCCTTTGGCACCATAAATACTGACAAATTGAGTATATTCGTCGATATTTTTACGAGTTAACGATGCACCACCCGGTACATGTAACGCGATAACACGACATTTTTCATCATTAGCCGCTTGTGCAAAGACGCTAAACTCAACATTTTTCACTAAATCAGCAATATCGATGAGTTCCATTGGGTTACGTAGGTCTGGTTTATCAGAGCCGTAACGACGCATAGCCTCTGCAAAGGTCATGACAGGGAATGCCCCTAAATCAACATTCAGGATATCTAGCCACAATGCGTGGATCATGCGCTCCATCACTTCACGCACTTGTTCTGCGGTCATGAAAGAGGTTTCAACATCGATTTGGGTAAATTCAGGTTGGCGATCAGCACGTAAATCTTCATCACGGAAACATTTTACGATTTGATAATAGCGATCAAAACCAGACATCATTAACAGCTGTTTGAAAAGCTGTGGTGATTGAGGTAATGCGTAGAATTTACCTTTATGAACACGACTTGGTACTAAATAGTCACGCGCACCTTCTGGCGTTGCTTTAGTTAGCATTGGCGTTTCTACATCAAGGAACCCTTCACCATCCATAAAGCGACGAACAAAACTTGTGATTTTCGCACGAGTTTTTAGGCGTTGTGACATTTCAGGGCGACGTAAATCTAAATAACGATAAGTTAAACGACGCTCTTCTGTATTCGTTTGGTTGCTATCTAAAGGTAGCGCTTCAGAACGGTTAAAAATAGACAGCGATTCTGCCGCTAGTTCAATTTCACCTGTTGCCATATTTTTATTAACTTGGCTATCAGGGCGAGCACGTACTGTTCCTGTGACTTGAATACAAAATTCATTACGCAGTTCTGAAGCCTGTGAAAATGCCTCTTTCTGCTCTGGGTCAAAAAAGACCTGAACGATACCTTCACGATCTCGCATATCAATAAAGATAAGTCCACCTAAGTCACGGCGGCGGTTAACCCAACCACAAAGAGTCACTTTTTGGCCCACATGGGCGCTATTCAACTGCCCACAATAATTAGTACGCATACAATATCCTTTTACTCAGCTTGTTGTGCTTTCTGCTGCGGAAATTTTGGCAATAGTCTTTTTCGAGTAGTGTCAAAAAAAAAGGCAGACATTATAACGAAAATTCTTCCCGACGATAAGAGTATAGACCTAGATTATATGATACATCTTTTCAAGGATTTGCTAATCCCAAAATAATTAATTAATAATAATTATTTATAGCGACATAAATCGCTTTGAGGTTTATCATTAAATTCGCCGTTTTTTTAGTTTTGGCAATGGAGAAAAGATGGTTAGCTCGCTTTATATCGTATTGGGCGCACTATTATTGATTAAATTGTCCCTAAATGTTGTAAAACTTAGAACACAATATCGAGTTGCATACGGTGATGGTGGTTTTTATGAGTTACAAACCGCTATTCGCGTCCATGGTAATGCAGTGGAATACATCCCTATTTCTATGATTTTATTACTTATCATGGAAATGAATGGCGCCTTTGTTTGGATGGTACATATTTGTGGCTCCATTTTAATAGCCGGTCGTCTTCTTCACTCTTACGGGTTGAAACACCGCGAGATACGCTGGCGTCGCTCTGGTATGGCCGCAACCTATTTATCAATGGTCTTAATGATCCTTGCTAATATTTACTTCCTTCCTTGGATACAAATTTTTTCCTTCTACTATTAATACCACAAGGAAAATATGATCATCCATGATCACAATAGACATCCTTGCTGTTGAGTCTAATAACGGCAAGGTATCGAAAAGGTTTACCTGTTTTTCTAATTTATTTCTAAATAATGCAACTTTGTGAGCAACGTCGCTTCTGGTAGAATACCCGCTTCTTTTATTCTTTAAGTCTATTTTAGTTATGTCTAATTCAAAATCAGCACCACAAGACAACTTATTTGCGACACCTATTGCTAATCTTGGTGACTGGCGCTTTGATGAAAAAGTCGCTGAAGTGTTCCCTGATATGATCAAACGCTCAGTGCCCGGTTACTCCAATATTATTTCCATGATAGGCATGTTAGCGGGTCGTTTTGTCACCCCTCATAGCCAAGTTTATGACTTAGGATGTTCGTTAGGTGCTGCTACCCTTTCTATGCGTCGTAATATCGATGTAGCGGGATGTAAAATTATTGGTGTTGATAATTCACCTGCGATGGTTGAGCGTTGTCAACGTCATATTGATGCTTATAAAGCAGCAACACCCGTTGAAATTATTGAAGGCGATATCCTTGATATTGACATTAATAATGCCTCAATGGTTGTCCTTAATTTCACCTTACAATTTTTAGCCCCTGATAATCGCCAAAGATTATTAAATCGAATTTACCAAGGGTTAAATCCTGGTGGGGTTTTAGTGTTATCAGAAAAATTCAGTTTTCAAGATAAACAAATTGGTGAATTACTGTTTAATATGCACCACGACTTTAAACGTGCTAATGGCTACAGTGAATTAGAGATTAGTCAAAAACGTAGTATGTTAGAAAATGTGATGCTCACTGATCCTGTTGAAACACATAAATCACGCTTACATCAAGCAGGTTTTCCTCATGCTGAAGTTTGGTTCCAATGTTTTAATTTTGGCTCTCTGTTAGCCATCAAAGGCGAATAATCATGATAAATTTTAGCTCATTTTATCAACATATTGCGCAAGATGAACGGTTATTTCATTGGCTTGATACGCTGCCGGCACAATTATCAGAATGGCGCGCCCATGCTTTACATGGCCATTTTGCTTCATGGGAAAGAATGCTGGAAAACTTACCTGAGATTACGCCCTCTGAACTTAATTTAAAGCAAGGTGTTATCGCCAATAAAACCCCAGCATTAAGTACCGGTGAACAACTTGGTTTAACGAATATTCTAAAAGCGTTAATGCCATGGCGCAAAGGCCCTTTTTCTCTTTATGGTGTCAATATTGATACTGAATGGCGTTCAGACTGGAAATGGGATCGCGTATTGCCCCATCTTTCGCCTCTTAAAGGCCGATTAGTTTTAGATGTTGGTTGTGGCAGTGGTTATCATATGTGGCGGATGCTTGGTGAAGGGGCTGATTTTGTTGTCGGTATCGATCCCACTCAGCTCTTTTTATGCCAATTTGAAGCAGTCAGAAAATTATTAGGTAACGATCAGCGTGCCCATTTAATTCCTGTCGGCATTGAACAAATGCCAGAACTAAATGCTTTTGATACGGTATTTTCAATGGGGGTTCTTTACCACCGTCGTTCACCACTTGATCATCTTTGGCAATTGAAAAATCAGCTCGTTTCTGGTGGTGAATTAGTATTAGAGAGTCTTGTGATTGATGGTGATGAATTCCAATGTTTAATTCCTGGTGAGCGTTATGCACAGATGCGTAATGTGTACTTTATACCGTCAGCCAAAATGCTCAAAGTATGGTTAGAAAAATGCGGTTTTAAAGATGTACGCATTGTTGATGAAAATGTCACATCACTCGAAGAGCAACGTAAAACGGATTGGATGGTGAGTGATTCATTAGAAGCATTCTTAGATCCTCTCGATCACACCAAAACCGTTGAAGGCTATCCAGCTCCTAAACGGGCAATTTTAATTGCGACTAAACCTTAATTAACCACGAGTCATTTCTATAAGAAGGGTATTTATCAATAATACCCTTTTTATAACCTGTTGGTTTTATTTTCTGTTTATATAAAATCCCCGTGTCTATAAACAATAAATTTTATTTGAGTATTGATTAAGGTTTTTTTGTCATTATAATTCTTCATGATTTTATCTTTTTTCTCCCCAAGAGGTACTTCCCTACAATGAACTAAATTCTGCCAGAAAATTCTCTCAATACCGTTTTGGTATCCATTTTCTGTTACTGGCAGACACTCGTTTATTGCTCTATAAACTCAATTAAGATCATTGCTGTCTGCCACCTATTTTTTAGGAGGCTTAATTATGACGATCGCCTGTCAATTTTCTCAGCTTAATATTGAATTCAATCAAGAAGCGCTTTTCCCACCGCTGACTCATTCACTGGCTTGCCAAAGAAATGCTTTAATTGGTCAGAACGGTAAAGGAAAATCGGTGCTGTTAAAATTGTTAGCACAAAAACTATTGCCTTCATCAGGCCATATCATGTGGCGTATGCCTTTTATTCATGTCGATCAGCTTACTCGCCTAACAGGTAACACCATTGCTGATGCTTTAGGTATAGATACTTTTTTTCAAGCATTTAAACGGGTTGATAACGGCAGTGCTTCATTAGAAGATTTTGAGTTACTTGAAGATAAGTGGCATTTGCCCATGACTTGGCAAAATTTACTTCATTCAGCACAACTGCCGGTTTCACTTGATACACCTATTCCCCACTTAAGTGGTGGTGAGCAAACGCGTTTAGCATTATGTCAGGCTTTTTTACATGACGATCATTTTCTATTATTAGATGAACCAGATAACCATCTAGATCATCAAGGTCAGCAATGGCTCGTTGAACAATTAATGCAGCATAAATCAGGTGTATTATTTATTAGCCATAATCGACATTTATTATCTTATGCTGAAAATATATTTGAACTGAGTGAAAAAGGCTTACAAGAATATGGCGGTAATTATTCGCTTTATGAAACACAAAAAAATGCGCAAATAGCCTCAATCGAAGCTGCAAATGAGCGTATCAATAGTCAAATAAAACAGGAAAAACGCCAACAACATGTAACATTACAAAAAGCATTACAGCGACGTAAACAAGGTGAAAAGATAAGAAACAGCGGCTCTCAATCACTGTTACTTCTTGATATGCAAACCAATCGAGCTGAGAAAAAACAGTCATCAATAGCTAAACGACATCAGCGCGTTATGGATGATATGCAGTCACAAAAACAACAGTTAGAACAAGAGTTAACTCATATTCATCAGCAAAAATTAATATTAAACTATCAAGGTGATGGCCAACGGTTAAATGTATTTGCCACAGAGCTTGTTTTACCTTTTGGCAAGCAAACTCCCTACTCCTTTTCCGCTTATGGTGGTGAACATTGGTATATACAAGGTAAAAATGGCAGCGGTAAGTCAACCTTATTAAAATGTTTAATGGGCAAGCTATCCCCGTTATCCGGCGAATATCGTCTCAACCCAAATTATTGCTATCTTGATCAACATTTAACTTTATTAGATAAATCATTACCCGTTGCTGAAGCGTTATATCAATATCAGCCATTAATGACCATTGAGCAGTGGCGCACAAAACTGGGTATGTTACGTATTCGAGGTAACAAGTCTTTATTTCCTTTAGGAACACTCAGTGGCGGTGAGCAATTAAAAGCAACACTATTAGCATTAATTTATAGTCCTCAACCCCCTGCCGTTTTATTATTAGATGAACCAGATAATTATTTAGATTTAGACTCTAAACAATTATTGGAAAATTTATTATCTCAATATCAAGGAACATTATTATTAATCTCTCACGATGAAGATTTTGTTAAACAATGTGGTATAACAAATACATTATTACTCTAATAGCAACATACCAAACTAATTAACCCCCACGTTAAAACAGTATAGACGCTAGAAGCAATAAAAAATTTTAGCGTCTTTACTACTAATAATCTTTTTATTTTTAATCTTAACGATAAATATTATTAGCAGTTTCTATTGTTTTATTTTATTTTTTGGATATTTATTTTTAACAGTCTGTTAATTATAAAACTTAACTCAATAAACACTATTTCAATATTATTCTCCACTGTGAGGAATTTTATAATATAAAAAGCAGTAAAACATTTGCTAACTTTAATCTTTAACTTATTCATTATTAATGAGGATCTATTTTAATTTTTATCAAATTATTGTTAGCCAAATGGAGAAAACTTTATGTTAAAACATTATTTATTAGCCATTATTATAGGGTGCAGTATATTTCCTGCCTTCTCTGCCACTATGCCATCAAAGCAAGATAATAGTCCCGCGCCAGCAGCAAAATGGAATTGCTGGGGAAGAAAAGAAGTGAATATGTCTAATCGAAATATCAATAATAAATCGGTCAGTTTAAAGTTAAGTACTGATATTTGTGATAGAAAAGATCTAAGACCATTATTTATCGATGTTTATCTACACAAGATATCCTTTAAAGGGGCGAAATACGATGGGATAACTATTGATATTATCGCCAATGCCACTCATAAATTAACAGGGAAAACACAAGAAATAAGATCAACAGAAAATATTAATAACATAGATGAACATGTGCAGAGATTGCAGTTTAGCGCAGTGCGCTCGGGGGATTATAACGTAGATATAAAACAGATATGGCTTATTTTTAGGGATCATGGTAAAGCAGTAGGTTCATTTCAGATAACAGGGGATAATGCTCGTAATGGCGAGGCTTATATCGAATCTCATATCACCTATAATGCAATGCTTTCTCTCATTGAGAATGCAAAATCAGAAACATTAACAACTGGAAAACCAAGTCATATCGTTTTTGGTGGTCATTATGAAATTCCAATGAATGCAGGCTCAGGAACCTATACATTAGCCAATAACGGCAATCTACTGATTATTCCTAGGATCCATGAAAAAGAAAAATACCTTATTCCTCATCTATTAGGTGATACTCATCAAGGCGAGGCAGCCCGCTGCGAAGGTAATACAAATGCTAAAACACAGGATGGCACTTCACAGACTGCGGAGCTTTATACCCCAGAACAGGCATGGAACAAACTAGATAAACCGTTAGTGGCTTTAAATGCAAACTATTTTGATGTTCGTCCTCAACTCAATAACACCACTTGGCAGAGTAATCTTTGCTCAGTACCATTAGGGATATATTACGATAATATCGCGCAAGGGCCCACTCATGGTACTCATAACGAGCCCAATCAGTTTTTTGCAGGGCCTAATTACTTTATCAATAACAATAATGAGCAAATCGCATTAGATGCACTGTTTTGGGTGTTAGATCAAACATCTAGGATAGATATCTACTATAGCAAAAAAGTATCTGATCCTGCGATTGAACTGTATGCCAATGAACTCTCTTTATCAGGATATCACTTTATTGCTATATCAGGCTCCGGTTTACCTGTTCGCGGATTAACACCGCTTCCTACCCCTGATTCTGGCGATTCAGAGACAACCCGACTCGCAATGGGTGCCGATGATAACAATAGCCTTATTTATATTTTCCAAGGTGGTAGTTATAGAGAGGGAATAAGCCGCAATGATCTGCATCATTTATATTATGGCCTTAGCATTGCGCAATCTATGGAGTTAGATGGCGGTGGTTCAGCTGCGCTGGCTTTAAAGGCAGATGAATTCACAGTGAGAGGTGATACAAGGCCTGATTCATCTTGTAACGAAGCAGGTTTGTGGTGCTCTTTGATAACACAACCTGACGGAAAACATCGCCCCGTTCCATCTTGGATTGGTCTGGCTATTAATAATCTAGCTATTGGTCAATAAGTTTAATAAAGGGAGTGAAACACTATCACTCCCTTTCGATATATAAAAGATTATATTAATTAACAGATGTTGTATAAATACTCATAATGTCCTTCATTGCCCCCACCACATCTTCATCCACACAATAATGGGTAAATTCATCCACTTCGCTGTCTGAACTCATGGTGACCCCCGCTTTACGATAATTCATTGTCGAGGGTGCTTGTTTGCCCGCTGAGCTATGGATCTCTTGTAATCCCGAGTCTAAAAATTTCTGAATATTACTTAAACGAACTCCCGCCCCCGCCATGATAATCGGCCCTTGGGTTTTTTCATTCAGTGTTCTTAATAGAGGTAAGCCTAATTCAGCATTAGCTTGCTGACCTGAAGTTAAAATACGAGCAACACCTAATTGAGTCAGCTGATCTAACGCTAGCAATGGATTAATACACATATCAAAAGCGCGATGAAACGTAATGGCTAAAGGCCCTGCTAATTCCATCAAAATCGCCATTTTAGGTAAATCAATGTGACCTTCTTCATTTAATATACCAACCACAGCACCGGAAAACCCCATATCACGGATCATACTGATATCGTTTTTCATCGCAGCAAAATCGGCTTGGCTATAACAAAAATCACCACCACGCGGACGAATAATAGGATGAACGGGGATACGAACGAGATCTATGACTTGTTTTAATATTCCATAACTCGGTGTTACACCCCCTTCTGACGGGCTTGTACACAGCTCAATTCTATCAGCCCCCGAACGTTCTGCGATCAGTGCGCATTCTGCACCAAAGCAGCAAATCTCCAGTTTTGCCATACCACCCCTCTCTATCCTTAATACAGAAAGCAATTAGAAAATAACGATATTTCTCAGCAACTACTATCAGTAATTGTTAATAATAGTTGTCGAATATCGTTACTCATTCAATTCCAATATCAGAATTTTGTGCTGATACAAGCAATTTATTTTCTAAAAATGTTGTTCAACACTCACTTTCTACAATTTTCAGTAAGGAATATGGGTGATACTTTATGGTAACGATACCATCGGTTATGGCAACGGTTGGATTAGGTAAACGTTCTTTTTCAGCTTTAGGTTCACTTATTTTAATTTTAATCCCTTCAGGTAAAGGATGGGGTAATAATGTCATCACCTTTTCAACTAATTTTTCAGGGGCAACATTTATTACCTGTTCAATATGTTCCCAACCTTGATATTGGTATTTTTTATCTGTTGGATAAGGTAACTCAACAATAGATATTTGCTGGCCTAACAGTGTTAAAGGTGAGGCTAGCTTAAAGAGATAAATAGGTCGCCCATTAATCATATTATCTGAAATACACTCGCCACATTGACTTAAGCCATTACGCCACTGTTCTGCTAACGCCAAATCGTGACAACGTAACGATATATGATCGGTTTGATAAGCATCAAGGTCGAGGGATAGTTTATTCGCCAGTAGAGTTAAATTTTTTGCAAATAGAGGAAGCTCTTGCGTTAAGTTATTTAAGAAAGGAATTGCGGAAAAAAGCACCATGATAAGTAACCTAAGAGAAAAAACAGAGAAAAACCCTTAAAGATAAGGCGCAGATAGTAGCATGTTCTAGCTAGAATATGTTATAAATTCAAGGTTAAATTCATATTCTTTATAAAAACCTGTCTGGCTAATGTCGTCAGGTTTTATTTTCTCAATAATTTAAGGTAACCCGGTGAATATTCAGGCTTTTCTTTCAGAAAAAATCAGTATGGCGATGAGCGCTGCTGGCGCCCCTGCTGATAGCGAACCACTTGTCCGTCAGTCAGCTAAAGTGCAATTTGGTGACTATCAGGCGAATGGTGTCATGGGAGCGGCAAAAAAAATGGGTATCCCACCCCGACAACTCGCAGAAAAAATTCTGGAACACCTTGATATCACAGATATTGCAGATAAAGTTGAAATAGCAGGCCCTGGTTTTATCAATATCTTCTTATCACCCGTTTGGGTTGCACAACAAGCTGAATTCGCATTAGCGGATGAGCACCTTAATATTACCAAGGTAACCCCTGAAACGATTGTGATTGACTACTCATCACCTAACGTTGCAAAGCAAATGCATGTGGGTCACTTGCGTTCAACCATTATTGGTGATGCCAGCGCACGTACTCTCTCTTTTTTAGGTCATAATGTTATTCGCGCTAATCACCTTGGTGATTGGGGTACGCAATTCGGTATGCTGATTGCTTATTTAGAGAAAAAGCAAAATGAAAATGCCGCAGATATGGCATTAGCGGATCTCGAAGAGTTCTATCGTGAAGCTAAGAAATGTTATGACGAAGATGAAGTATTCGCTGAACGTGCCCGTAATTATGTCGTTAGACTACAAGGTGGTGATGAATACTGTCGTACTATGTGGCGCAAGCTTGTCGATATCACAATGCAACAAAATCAGCTAACTTATCAACGCCTTAATGTCACTTTAACTGAAGATGATATTATGGGTGAAAGTCTTTATAACCCAATGTTGCCGGGTATTGTTGCTGATCTTAAAGCAAAAGGTCTTGCTGTTGAAAGTGAAGGCGCTACTGTTGTTTTCCTTGATGAATATAAAAACAAGGAAGGCGAACCAATGGGAGTCATTATTCAGAAAAAAGATGGTGGTTACCTTTATACAACAACGGATATTGCCTGTGCTAAATATCGCCATGAACAATTACATGCAAACCGCGTATTATATTACATCGACTCACGTCAACATCAGCATTTAATGCAGGCTTGGACTATCGTCCGTAAAGCAGGCTATATTCCTGATAGTATGTCACTCGAACACCATATGTTTGGCATGATGTTAGGTAAAGATGGGCGTCCATTTAAAACGCGCTCGGGTGGCACAGTACGTTTAACTGACTTACTCGATGAGGCTCATGAAAGAGCATTAACATTAATTCGCGAAAAAAATCCTGATATGGATGAAGAGGAATTAAATAATATTGCTCGTGTAGTGGGCATTGGTGCTGTTAAATACGCAGATTTATCAAAAAACAGAACCACCGATTATATTTTCGATTGGGATCTGATGTTAAGTTTTGAAGGTAATACTGCACCTTATATGCAATATGCCTATACTCGTGTTGCCTCTATCTTTAAACGTGCAGAAATAGATGAAAGCGCATTAACCCAGCCTATCTCATTAACACAGCCTCATGAAAAACAACTGGCACTACGTTTAGTACAGTTTGATGAGACTATCACGCAGGTTGCACGTGAAGGTACACCTCATGTGATGTGTGCATACTTATATGATTTAGCGCAGTCCTTCTCAGGTTTTTACGAGAACTGCCCTATTCTATCGGCCGAAGATGACAATGTACGCCAAAGCCGTCTTAAGCTAGCACGTTTAACAGCAAGAACCTTAAAGCAAGGCTTAGAGACTTTAGGTATTGAAACTGTCGATAGAATGTAATTAAGCCATTATATTTATCTAAAAAAACCGATGGTGAAATCACCATCGGTTTTTCATTATAGAAACTTAATAGATAGAAACTTAATAGCGAATTGATTAACCGTTACTATCTTAACTAACAATAAACCATGCCTTCACTAGTCTTCATTAGCCGTGATCACATCCTCACAGAGAAGACCAGAAACATCTTTAACATCAATCCAACCATCAACACTGTCTATTGGCTTATCTGGGCTGTATAAGCGCTGATCAACATCTTTTGCCGTAAAGCTGACTTGTTCATTAGTTTTATTAAATACGCCGACACAGTTAACAGGTGTCAGTTGAGAGGTTTTGATTTTTCCATCTGCAGTGCAACCAGCAAGAAATAATGTGGCTAATGATACCGAAAGGATAATGGCCTTTTTCATAATCGCTCCTAAAACACACTTTATTTTTTAGTGTGATAAAATACTCGTTAAATGATTATTTAGTAGTTTTTATTCTACATATTCAACGGTTATAACGCTTGATAGCTTAGTTAATTATAATAAATTAGATAGAAAATAATTTGCGTTATAGAGCTATTAATAGAAAAAATAAAGAAAGGTATTCAAGAATAAGAAAAGAGAGGGAAAAACAGAAAACAAAGACGGGAGAAATGAAAAAACCACTATCAGGTTTTAGACCTAAAATGAGTAGTTATAACTACTTACCAATCACAGATCCAAAATAAATTTCATTATTAACACAATCTACTGTTCACTGCTTATCCCTAGCAATCGCATTATCTATCCGAAGCGCAGACAAAATAGATATGATTGCTTTCAGTAGTACTGAACGATAACAAGCAAATAACTTTACAGTCACTGTTAATCTACCTGAATGAAAAAATAATAATATGTCTCAAATCAAAGAATTCAAATGTTTTAAAATATAGCTCAACATTTTGAAATATTCGTAATATCTCATCATTTAGTAAGAAATATTTAACAGATGTGTCAATTTTTAAACCTAAACAACACAAGAGAGTTTATCTAAAAAAAGATAATTTGTCAAAGCGTAAGTTGCTAGAAAATAGCGTCTATTTTTTTACTTTATGTAAAATATTACTTAAAGTACACAATTTGTCTAAACCCATCACCTTTAAAATATGTTAAGTTTTTCTTATTAATTAATGGTTAAATATGGGCTAATATAGGCAAAAAATGGAAAATTTATTTATTTGACAGAAAAAAAATTAATAAAAAAATAAATGTTTATCTCTTGTTTTCCTTCACGACTATTCGCTAGAAAATTTAATCATGTATTTTATTGCGTAAATTACATGGTATAAATGTGATCTAGATAACAATATTTTTTGTCTAAAATAAGAGAAAAACACTAACTATAGGTGATGTTAAATAGTGGTAATAAATAGACAACGCCCCACTTTGTTACACTCAGTGGGGCGCCAGTTTGACAATAAAATTATAATGCGCGTAGAGAAAAATGTTTCGGTCTAAATCCAACAGCATATAAAGTGACAAAATAACTTGCGGCACCTGCCACAACAACAAGTAATAAACGTAAAATACGCATTAGCATATTCCCTTGTTGCCAATCAGGCATCACCCATAGCATGCCGACTAATACAGCACTCATCACAGCTAACGCAATAGCAAGTTTTAATAAAAAGATAGGCCAACCCGCTAATGGTTGATAAATATCTTGTTTACGGATTTGCCAAAATAGCATTCCTGCATTAAAACAAGCGGCTAATCCAATCGAAAGAGCCAGTCCCACATGCTTTAAACTCCCAACAAAAGCAAGGTTCATTAATTGAGTCAAAATAAGCGTTGCAATGGCAATTTTAACCGGGGTTTTAATATCTTGGCGAGAATAAAAGCCCGGTGCTAATATTTTTATAATAATTAACCCCATTAACCCAATGCAATACGCCACTAATGCTTGTTGAGTCATTAGAGCATCATGCCCATTAAAATTACCATATTGAAATAACGAAATGGTTAAAGGGCCTGATAATAAAGCCAAACCCAAGGTACAAGGTAAAGCCAATAAAAAACAAAGCCTTAATCCCCAATCCATTAATTTCTGATATTCTTGTGTGTTGCCGCTGGCAAAACTTTTAGATAATGAAGGTAATAGAATTGTTCCTAATGCCACCCCTAACACACCAGTAGGAAGTTCCATTAGGCGATCGGCGTAATACATCCAAGAGACTGAGCCAGACACCAAGAATGAGGCAAAAATAGTATTGATGATCAGCGAAATTTGGCTGACAGAAACCCCTAAAATAGCGGGTCCCATCAATTTAATAACACGCCACACTCCGCTATTTTTAAACGAGATCCGCGGTAATACCAACATCCCTATTTTTTTCAGATGCGGAAGTTGATACCCCAACTGTAAAATTCCTCCTGCTAAAACAGCCCAAGCAAGCGCCATAATAGGTGGATCACAATAAGGAGCAACAACGAGAGCAAAAAAGATCATACTCACGTTTAACAACGTAGGTGCAAAAGCTGGAACAGAAAAGCGATTCCAAGTATTTAAAATAGACCCTGTTAATGATGCTAATGAAATTAATAAAATATAGGGAAAGGTGATTTTCAATAGATCCGTTGTGAGTTGGAATTTATCCGCTGAATCAGCAAAACCGGGTGCCGTAATATAAATAACCCACGGTGCGGCAACTATCCCTATTACTGTGACAATCGCTAAGATCAACGTCAGCATTCCCGATACATAAGCAATAAAGGTACGAGTTGCCTCTTCTCCCTGTTGACTTTTATACTCAGCTAAAATAGGAACAAATGCCTGTGAAAATGCGCCTTCGGCAAAAATGCGTCGCAATAGATTAGGTAGTTTAAAAGCAACAAAAAAAGCATCGGTTGCCATACCTGCGCCAAAAATACGCGCAATAATCGCATCACGAATAAAGCCCAGTACTCGTGAAAACATCGTCATCGAACTCACTGCAGCCAGTGATTTAAGTAAATTCATAGTTCATTCTAGTGTTTGTTGTGGTAAGGAATAAAAAGAAAGAGACTATACTCCGTCTCTCACACTGAAAAATCAATCATCAACTTGCTAGGAATACACTTAACTGTTTTTTTGATCAAAAAATAGTTCACCTTAGTCAAAAAACTCAATATTTTAATGTATATTCGCCATTATCCTTTGGGAAAAGGACGAGTTGTTAATGCGGTAAGTACATGATCACGCCATTCTTGATTTATCTGCAGATAATTTTTAGCGTAACCTTCTCGTTCAAAGCCATGTTTAGCCAATAAATTACCACTGCGTAAATTATGAGGCATATAATTTGCCATAATACGATGCATTCCTTGTTGACGTTGCATAAAGCGTAATGTTTCATGCAATGCTTCTGACATATAGCCTTGCCCTTGCCACTTCTCACCGACTGAATAACCTAAAAAGCAGGCATTAAAAGCACCACGCATGACATTGCTGTAATTAGCGACCCCAATGACTTCATCTTCTTTTGGCGTCAATAATAGAAAATGAAAAGCACTCTCTTGGCGATGCAATTCATTTATATAAAGTAAGCGGTGCTCCCACCCTGAAGGTAAATAGTGCGATTTATCTCTTACTGGCTCCCAAGGGATCAAGAAATGGCGGTTTAGTGTATAGTAATTAGCTAACTTCTCTGCATCTCTTTCATAAGCTAAGCGAACGATCATTCTTTTCGTTTCAAAACGAACTTTAGGGATCCCACTACGATAACCAAACATATCAGTCCTGTTGTATTTTTGATTAATCTTATTCTGAAGTAATCCTACTATTTCTAGCATTATCATCAATAAAAAAATATCATCTATAATAAGCTATCAATTAATAAAATTAACAGACAGAATAGATAAACAAAGCTCTGTCTTTGCCCTCCCTTTTATTTATTTTAAATCATTTGTTTAACTTATGGTGAATAATGGCACTGGTAACACAAGCTCGCACCTTGGGGAAATACTTTCTCCTCCTTGACAATATGCTGGTTGTTTTAGGATTTTTTGTCGTATTCCCTTTAATATCAATTCGGTTTGTTGAGCAATTAGGCTGGGCGGGTGTGATTGTCGGCTTTGCCCTTGGGTTAAGACAACTTGTTCAGCAAGGCTTAGGTATTTTTGGCGGTGCCATCGCCGACCGATTTGGTGCTAAGCCGATGATTATTACCGGTATGCTATTACGTGCTCTTGGCTTTGCATTAATGGCTTTAGCGGATAAACCTTGGATCCTTTGGTTATCTTGTATTTTATCTGCACTCGGTGGCACTTTATTTGATCCGCCAAGAACTGCCCTCGTGATAAAATTAACTCGCCCTTATGAACGGGGTCGGTTTTATTCTTTATTATTAATGCAAGATAGTGCGGGTGCCGTTATTGGGGCTTTAATTGGCAGTTGGTTACTCCTTTATGATTTCCATTTAGTTTGTTGGGTTGGCGCTGGCATATTCGTTCTTGCGGCTATTTTTAATGCTTGGTTACTACCTGCCTATCGTATATCAACCACGAGAACACCGATAAAAGAAGGGCTAAAACGCGTTATTCTTGATAAACGTTTTGTTCAGTATGTTCTTACTCTTACGGGATATTTTGTACTATCGGTACAAGTTATGCTGATGTTTCCGATCGTTGTTAATGAAATTGCCGGCACCCCTAGCGCAGTAAAATGGATGTATGCAATTGAAGCTTTATTATCATTAACACTGCTTTATCCTATTGCCCGTTGGAGTGAAAAACATTTTCGCCTAGAACAACGCTTAATGGCAGGATTATTTTTGATGAGTATCAGTATGTTTCCTGTGGGGATCACCCACTCATTACATGCCATATTTCTTATTATCACCCTATTTTACCTAGGCACTATTACCGCAGAGCCTGCTCGAGAAACATTAAGTGCCTCTTTAGCAGATCCTCGTGCTCGAGGCAGTTATATGGGTTTTAGTCGATTAGGGTTAGCTTTTGGTGGCGCGATTGGCTATACCGGAGGGGGATGGATGTATGATATTGGCAAACAACTTGAACTGCCTGAACTACCTTGGTTTTTATTAGGCTCAATAGGGTTTATCACCCTTTACGCACTACATCGACAATTTAATCGTAAAAAAATTGAAACAGCCATGCTTACCCCATAGAGATCAGGTACACTTAGCGTGTTTACCATCAAGGAGTGTGTATGAAAGCTATTTTTTTGACTGCTTTATTTGTATTAACTAGTTTAGTGACTGGCTGTGATCAAATCAGACAATTTGATGTCAGTGAAAAGGTAATTAATGACTATCTGAGTCAAAAATCGGGATTACAAAAACACATTGGGGAAGACGGTGTTGTTTCTGCCGATATCACATTAAGTGATTTAGCGATCCAAATTGGTCGTACTGAGCCTGGAAAAGTGAGCTTTTCTGGTAGTGCTTCTCTTAAAATTGATTCTTTGTTTGGCAAAACTGGCGCGAATGTGAATTTAACTTTATCAGGCCAACCCTTTTATCAAGCAGAGCTTGGGGCGATATATATCAAGTCAATGAAAATTGATAGCTATAAAGTGTCTCCTGAAAAAATGGAGCCGGTTGTAATGGCATTAAAACCTTACTTAGATACGACTATTGCGACTTATTTTGATAATCAGCCTGTTTATGTGCTCAACCCTGAAAAAAATAGTGCAGAAGCGGCTGCCTTTAAATTAGCAAAAGGGATTGAAGTTAAACCGGGTAAGTTTGTGATCCAACTTTAATCACAAAATG
>NZ_CAWQOK010000134.1:0-3279 GCF_963896075.1 Proteus sp. G4415 | reverse complement strand
CTGCAGATAAAACTCCATTAAATATCAATATATAGCATAATAATAAAATTTTATCCCATTGATAAATAATCATAAAATTAATGTTAATAAAAACAAACAACCAATAAATACTCAACAACCATAGTCAATCAAACGGAATAAATAATTCCTTGTCACAGCTACGATTAAAATTAAAGATAAAATAATCAAGAAATACACAAAACAACACTTTAATCATACTTAATATTATTAATAGATAATCATCAACAACGGTAATAAATAATTATGTGTAATGTGTGATTAAATAACATATTTGGGTATAATAATAATCGTAGAAAATGACTCAACATAGCTAAATTAGCTAATTAAACGCAATACAACAAAACAAGAGACTAACTAAACTAAAAAAAATATTATTTACAACAATAAAAAGAAATTAAATCATTTATTTTAGCCTATATTTATTCAATCCAAATCAATGGAATACACATGGCGGTTAATATCCCCATTATAATATTAAATGAGAACCATGCTCGTCTGCTTTGTAAAAAACGACTGATAAATGTTCCACCTAAAATCCATACCATACCAGCGATAAAATTAACCAACAACATCACAACACTAATCACACCAATCGATCCCAAATAACCATCACCGGCTAAACTAAAACTTCCTACGGCGCCTAGCCCCATCATCCAAGCTTTTGGATTTAAAAATTGCAATAATCCACCTTGAAACGCCGTCACTGTTTGGGGCACTTTACTTGAAATATCTAATCGTTGATAAGAAGCGGTTGCTGTTTTCCAAGCTAACCAACAAAGATAAATGCTACCAATAATCTTTAAACCGATATGCAATGCGGGATAAATAATCAATAATGTCGCAATACCAAACGCAGAGCTAAGTAATACACATTGCATTCCGACGATAATGCCTGCCATCAACGTTAAAGAGCGTTTTAAACCAACATGAGCCCCCGAAGAGGTTAATAGTAAATTATTAGGTCCGGGCGTAATGGCTGCAATAAAAAGGAAAACGCTCAACGAAACAACTAGGCTATTTGTCATAGTGAATGCTCAAAGATGTGACAGATGTTTTATTTTCACCGAAAATAGCAGTATGTTATTTAGCAAACAAGCATTAATTCATTTTAATAAACGGAACTATGTCTCAATATTTTGATCCAATACCTTGGGCTAAGAATCCCCATTTACAGACACTTTTGCCTCGAATAGTGCGAAGAACGCCACTATTAACGCCTTATTGGCAACGGCTTAATTTGCCTGATAATGATTTTGTCGACTTAGCATGGAGTGAAGAACCCAAAACAGCGCAACATAAGCCCCGTTTGGTTATCTTTCATGGTTTGGAAGGTAACTTTAATAGCCCTTATGTTCATGGCATGCTAGCCGCGGCGAAAGCGCGAGGATGGCTAGGTGTTGTCATGCATTTTCGAGGCTGTAGTGGCGAACCCAATCGGCAAAAACGCATTTATCATTCTGGTGAAACAGAAGATGCCCGCTATTTTCTGAATTGGTTAAAAGAGCAATTTGGCGAACAACCAACCGCAGCGGTAGGTTACTCTTTAGGAGGCAATATGCTGGCCTATTATCTTGCCGAAAGTGGTGAAAATGCGGTATTAGATGCCGCTGTTATTGTGTCAGCACCTTTGATGTTAGAACCTTGCTCAACCAAAATAGAGCGAGGATTTTCGCGCTTCTATCAATGGTATTTACTGAAAGGGTTAAAACGCAATGCAACTCGCAAATTGATCCGCTATCCCCAATCGTTACCTATTAGTCTATTAACCATTAAATCCATTAAAAAGTTACGTCAATTTGATGATCTGATCACGGCAAAAATTCACGGTTTCAAAGACGCCCTTGATTATTATCGTCAATGTAGCGCTCTCCCTTTACTCAATCAGATCAAAAAAAATACACTTATCATTCACGCCAAAGACGATCCCTTTATGTCTACAGAAGTGATACCTGATATCACAACATTACCTAAAAATATTGAATACCAATTAACAGAATTTGGTGGGCATGTAGGTTTTGTTAGTGGAAAACTCTCTAAGCCTGTAATGTGGCTTGAAAAACGTATCCCCGACTGGCTATCGACCTATTTGGAGAAAGTAAAATGATCATCCCTTGGCAAGAACTATCAACCGAAACGCTAGATAACTTGATTGAAAGTTTCGTTTTACGAGAAGGGACTGATTATGGTATGCAAGAGAAAACGCTTGAACAAAAAGTTGCCGACGTAAAAAAACAACTCGTCTCGGGTGAGGCCGTGTTAGTGTGGTCTGAGCTTCATGAAAGCGTCAACATTATGCCAGCTGCACAGTTTCGCCCTGATTGATCTTACCTAAGTTGGCACTATCACATCACATTTAACAATAAGGTATAGCCCTTATTTTGAAAAGGAACATGATATGTCAATCAAACACCCTATTATTGCTGTTACTGGTTCAAGTGGTGCAGGTACTACTACAACCAGCCAAGCTTTTCGTAAAATATTTCAGCAACTCAACGCCCATGCAGCCTCTATTGAAGGGGATAGTTTTCACCGTTATACACGCCCTGAAATGGATATGGCCATTAGAAAAGCGAAAGAGCAAGGACGGCATATCAGCTATTTTGGCCCTGAAGCCAATGACTTTAATTTATTAAGTTCAACCCTAAGTCACTATAGCCAAACAGGGCAAGGGCAATTTCGCAAATATCTTCATTCTTATGATGAAGCAACCCCTTATAACCAATTACCTGGGACATTTACACCTTGGGAAGCATTACCAGAAAAAACAGATATTTTATTTTATGAGGGATTGCATGGTGGAGTCGTTACCGATCAACATAATGTCGCTCAACACGTTGACCTATTAGTCGGTGTTGTGCCTATTGTTAACCTTGAATGGATACAAAAATTAATTAGAGACACCACAGAGCGCGGGCACTCTCAAGAAGCGGTGAGAGATTCTGTGGTACGTTCGATGGATGATTATATCAGTTACATCATTCCACAGTTTTCTCGCACTCATATCAATTTCCAACGCGTTCCTACGGTGGATACCTCTAATCCCTTCTCAGCTAAAGCTATTCCAACACTGGATGAAAGTTTTATTGTTATTCGCTTTCGTGGCTTAACGGATATCGATTTCCCCTATCTATTGGCAATGTTGCATGGTTCATTTATGTCGACTATCAATACTATTGTTGTTCCAGGAGGGAAATTAGGCTTAGCGATGGAATTAATCATGGCACCACTGGTGAAGAAATTATTGAATGGTGAAAAAAT
>NZ_CAWQOK010000133.1:0-12797 GCF_963896075.1 Proteus sp. G4415 | reverse complement strand
TTTAAAATAATACATTGCTTTAAATTTTCAATTAAAAAATAAAATAACAAATTTATATTCGAAATATTCTGACTAATGGTTTAACTCAAATTAAAGTATAACCCTATCGAAAAAGATAGGGTTATATTTATCCAATGACCATCAATTCAACTAAAAAAGATTAATTTTTTAATTGTGCTTTTTGTTTACGCTTTTTCACAAAATGATACCCTATTCCTAAAGCAATAAACCAAATGGGCGTTACCATCAGTGCTTGACGGGTATCATGTTCAAATGCCAATAACACGACCATAAACACAAAAAATGCTAAGCATAGCCATGACATCACTATCCCTAATGGCATTTTATAAATAGATTGTTGATGTAATTGAGGACGTTTCTTACGATATGCTAAATAGCAGCATAAGATCATACTCCAAATAAACATAAATAATAACGCAGAGACCGTTGTTACTAACGTAAATACCCGCATCACATCTGGAATAAAATAAATTAGCACAATACCGCAAGATAAACAGAGACTCGTAAAGAGTAAACCATTGGCAGGTACTGAACGTTTTGATAGCTGGCTAAACTGTTTTGGTGCCTCCCCCTCTTTCGATAAACCAAATAGCATACGACTGGTTGAGAAGATACCACTATTTGCTGAAGAGGCGGCTGCCGTTAATACCACAAAGTTAACTAAACTGGCTGCGGCTGGAATACCAATCATGACAAAGAGTTCTACAAACGGGCTTTTGTCTGCCAAAATAGAACGCCACGGCGTTACTGACATAATAATCGCCAATGCCAAAACATAAAAAGTAATAATACGAATAGGAATAGCGTTAATCGCTTTAGGTAACGATTTCTCAGGATCACGTGTTTCAGCCGCTGCTGTACCTACTAGTTCAATCCCCACAAAGGCAAAGATAGCAATTTGAAAACCAGCAAAAAATCCGTTGATCCCTTTAGGGAACATACCGCCATCATTCCAGATATTTTCAATAGTTGCCGTGTGGCCGGCTGGAGATTGAAAATTTATGCTAATCAATACGATACCAACAATAATTAAAGAGACAATAGCGGTAATTTTGATCATCGAAAACCAAAATTCCATTTCCCCAAATAATTTTACTGTGGCTAAATTCAAAATAAGTAGTGTCAGCACACAAATAAAAGACGTTCCCCATTCAGGAAAATTGGGCGCCCAATAACTAATATAGGAGGTAATGGCAACAATATCCGCGATACCGGTGATAACCCAGCAAAACCAATAACTCCATCCAACAAAAAAGCCAGCCCAAGGCCCTAATAAATCCCCGGCAAAATCGCTAAACGATTTATATTCTAAATTTGATAATAATAGCTCTCCCATCGCTCGCATAACAAAGAACAGGACAAAGCCGATTATCATGTAAACAAAAATAATCGATGGCCCAGCTAGCGAAATGGTTTTCCCAGAACCCATAAATAAACCAGTACCGATAGCACCACCAATGGCGATTAATTGGATATGACGATTGGTTAGCCCGCGTTGTAGAGTGGCATTTTTCACTCTAACGGGCTGAGTAACTTCTGTTTGCTCTTCCATACAATACCTGAAATGTTTTCATATTTTTGATGTTGTTACGCCACTTTTTTATTTTTTCGCCGTGGCTAAGTTTGCGAAATTATTGTGACACAAATCTCAGAATAAGTAATGAAAAGATCACTTTTAGTAAAATGAGTGACGATTTGATAACCAAATAATATCCTTTCTTCATTTTAATAGACGATATTTTATACATTTGGAAAAAATTTCAAATTAAGGGTTGACCCGCCCTTAAGAGAGGAGAATAATTAGCGCATCGGGTTGTTAGCTCAGTTGGTAGAGCAGTTGACTCTTAATCAATTGGTCGGGGGTTCGAGCCCCCCACAACCCACCAAATTTACGCTGAGTAATCAGGCAGATAGGCCACTTAGAGATAAGTGGCTTTTTTGTTTCTATCGCTAAGTGTCGCAAAAGTGTCTAAACATATAATGATTATCACGCTCATTAATTGCGTTATATAGCTGACTAATATTTAACCTATAAATTGTGATTAAAAAATAAGTGTATTACAAAATATTAAACCAATAAAAATATTAGTATCAGTATTATTGACTAATAACAGCATCAATGAAGTTTGATGGGTTAAATATCGCTTTGATTAAGCAATCTTAATGCTATTAATATCATGCTAAACAAAACCCTTTAATGGTTAATATTTACTGTTATTTTGCCAAAAAAATACCACCTATATTTTTATATAGATGGTATTTCATTAAATAAAATCTTACTGTTTATTAATAATTAAGTGTTACGATATTCCGCTTCTGCTTCATCAAAACGTTGTTGATTTTCTGCCGTTGGTGACTTACCCAGTAAACTGACAATAACAATGGCTATGGACGCGAAAATAAAGCCCGGAATAATTTCATAAAGACCGAACCATTTATATTGCATCCATACCAGTACCGTTAATGCACCAATTAACATTCCCGCAAAAGCACCATTACGAGTCATACGTTTCCAAGTGACAGAGATAAGGATCACCGGACCAAATGCAGCACCAAATCCTGCCCAAGCATTACTCACCAAATCAAGTACTTTATTTTCTGGATCACGGGCTAAATAAATAGCGATAACCGCAACTAATAACACCATGCCACGACCAACCCAAACTAGCTCTTTTTGACTGGCATTTTTACGAATAAAAGGCTTATATAAATCTTCAGTTAATGCACTGGCGCAGACTAATAATTGGCAGCTTAACGTACTCATTACCGCAGCTAAAATCGCAGATAACAAAATACCAGCTATCCACGGGTTAAAAAGTAACGAAGCTAATTCCATAAAGATACGCTCATTTTTAGCCATAACCGGACCTGCAACGGTCGGATTAACTTCAAAATAAGCAATACCAAAGAAGCCCACCGCCACCGTTCCGCCTAAACAGAGGATCATCCAAGTCATACCAATACGGCGCGCTTTACGAATAGTTTGATTTGAATCTGCAGCCATAAAACGCGCGAGAATATGAGGCTGTCCAAAATAACCTAATCCCCAAGCTAATAATGAAACAATAGCAATAAAATCAAGCCCTTTAAACATATCAAGATAAGCCGGATCTTTCGCTTTAATGATCTCTATAGAGGTGTCAATTCCACCAATTGAGAAAATAACAATAATTGGTGTCAGAATAAGTGCGAAAATCATTAATGTGGCTTGTACCGTATCCGTCCAACTTACCGCCAAAAAACCACCTAGGAAAGTATATGCAATGGTTGCTAGTGCACCATAAATCATCGCTTCATGATAAGGAATGCCAAAGGTAGACTCAAAAAGCATACCTCCTGCGACGACACCTGATGCACAATAAATAGTGAAGAAAATAAGAATAACTAACGCAGAAATAATGCGTAGCATTTTGCTTTTGTCATCAAAGCGAGAAGTTAAATAGTCTGGTAAAGTCAGTGCATTATTGTTTTTTTCTGTTTGTAAACGTAAGCGCCCTGCAACTAAACGCCAGTTAAGCCATGCACCTAAACATAAACCAATGGCTATCCAACTTTCGGAGATCCCCGCAAAAAAAACCACACCTGGTAATCCCATTAATAGCCAGCCACTCATATCAGAAGCGCCCGCAGAAAGTGCCGTTACTACACTACCAAGCCTTCGGCCCCCTAAAATATAATCATCAAAATTTTTTGTTGATCGATACGCTAGATAGCCGATAAAAAGCATCCCCAATATATAGATCGTAAAGGTAATTAGCATTGGCGAATTTAGAGCCATAATCGCAGTTCTCCATATATCTGTTACGATCAATTGCTATGCTTTCAACTTATGCAGGAACGTTGCACTTCGTTGCACACCAATGACCTTATCAGTTTTTATTTAAAATAATTTCTTACTGTAACAAATAAAACATTCATATCAATCCTAGAATAGGTTATAAGCATTTAACAAGAAATTAACGTATCGGTGTTTAATTTTTGTATGTAACTTCACACTATTTGCTTCGGTTGAAAGAGATTAATATTATCTTCCCATTGAAGAAAAATATATAAGCCAATGAATTATAAGTATTATTTATTTATCTATCTAAGATAGTATTTTTTAACCATTTATAAAACCTGACAACTTTCACATTATTTATAAATTTATTGTTAACAATGTTGCACAAAGTTGCAACATGACTGATATTAAGAAAAATAACTGGTCAATGTGCCGTATAAGTAAGATGCACGATATGAGGAGCACTGCATGAGTAGCACAACAATGGGTGTTAGACTTGATGAAGAAACCCGTAATAGATTAAAAGATGCTGCACAAAAATTAGATAGAACATCTCATTGGCTAATTAAACAAGCCATCTTCAATTATCTTGAACAAATTGAAAATGATCAGCTCACCCTAACCCCTATTACACAGGCTGAGCAAGATATTGAAGAAAGCACTGATCCCCTAACGGCACATTATCAACCGTTTTTAGAATTTGCAGAGCAGATCCACCCACAATCGGTGTTACGCTCGGCAATTACTTCTGCTTATCGTATACCTGAAACACAAGCAGTGCCTATGCTACTACAGCAGGCAACGCTACCTGAGCATGAGGCTCAAGCCACGCATAAACTGGCTTACTCCATTGCAGAAAAATTACGCAAACAAAAACAGGGTGTTGGACGCTCAGGTCTGGTACAAGGCTTACTGCAAGAGTTTTCTCTCTCTTCCCAAGAGGGGGTTGCCTTAATGTGTTTAGCCGAAGCTTTATTGCGTATTCCTGATAAAGCAACCCGTGATGCCCTGATCCGAGATAAAATTAGCCATGGCAATTGGCGCTCGCATTTAGGGCAAAGCCAATCTATGTTTGTCAATGCCGCCACTTGGGGTCTACTGTTTACAGGCAAACTCGTCTCTACCCATAACGAAGAGAAATTATCTAATTCTCTAAATCGCATTTTAACTAAAAGTGGTGAACCTTTAGTGCGTAAAGGCGTTGATATGGCGATGCGGTTAATGGGGGAACAATTTGTCACCGGTGAAACTATCTCCCAAGCGTTAGCCAATGCACGCAAACTTGAAGAAAAAGGCTTTAGATATTCCTATGATATGCTAGGAGAAGCGGCCCTAACGGAAAAAGATGCGCAAGACTATTTAGTCTCTTATCAACAAGCCATCCATGCCATTGGTAAAGCCTCTAATGGACGAGGTATTTATGAAGGACCGGGGATCTCCATTAAACTTTCAGCATTACATCCCCGTTATAGTCGAGCTCAATATGATAGAGTGATGTCGGAGCTTTACCCTCGCCTACTCTCTTTAACGCTACAAGCCAAGCAATATGATATTGGTATTAATATTGATGCAGAAGAAGCGGATAGACTGGAAATATCCCTCGATTTATTAGAAAAACTCTGCTTCGAGCCTGAATTAGCGGGTTGGAATGGTATAGGATTTGTTATTCAAGCCTATCAGAAACGCTGCCCTTTAGTGATTGATTATATTATTGATTTAGCTCGCCGCAGTCGTCGCCGTTTAATGATCCGTTTAGTAAAAGGGGCTTATTGGGATAGTGAGATTAAACGCGCGCAAATGGATGGACTGGAAGATTATCCTGTTTATACCCGTAAAGTATATACCGATGTCTCTTACCTTGCGTGTGCGAAAAAACTGCTTGCTTCACCGAATTATATTTATCCGCAATTTGCCACGCATAATGCCCATACTTTATCAGCCATTTATCATCTAGCGGGTCAAAATTACTATCCTGGTCAATATGAATTCCAATGCTTACACGGTATGGGTGAACCCCTCTATGCACAAGTTGTGGGTAAAATTGCTGATGGTAAACTTGGTCGCCCTTGTCGTATCTATGCGCCAGTAGGTACTCATGAAACCCTACTGGCTTACCTTGTGCGTCGATTATTAGAAAATGGTGCAAATACCTCGTTTGTAAATCGTATCGCTGACACCACCATCTCCTTAGATGAATTAGTTGCCGATCCGGTTAAAGAGATCAATAAAATTGCGCAAGCTGAAGGACAAATCGGACTTTCACATCCTAAAATCCCGCTCCCAATGCAGCTTTATGGTGATGAACGCAAAAATTCACCGGGGATTGATATGTCTAATGAGCATCGTTTAGCCTCATTATCCAGTGCATTACTGACCTCTGCGATGGAAAAAATTCACAGTCATCCTCTCCTTGGTGGTGAGTGTAATAGTGCAGAAGAAGTGATTGCACCACAATCTATACTCAATCCGGCAAATCACACCGATGTCGTCGGTACAGTACGTGAAACAACGGCCGCCGAAGCTAATTTTGCTTTAGATATTGCCCAAGAAAATGGTGAAATTTGGTTTGCAACCCCACCTGCGGAAAGAGCGGCGTTTTTAGTCCGCACAGCAGAACTGATGGAACAGCAAATGGGTCCATTAATGGGTGTCTTAGTCAGAGAAGCGGGCAAAACCTATAGTAATGCTATTGCAGAAGTGCGTGAGGCGATTGATTTTCTTTATTATTACTCAGCACAAGTGGCAAATGATTTTGATAATAATACCCATCGTCCTTTAGGCCCTGTTGTCTGTATTAGTCCTTGGAACTTCCCATTAGCCATCTTTAGTGGACAAATTGCAGCAGCGTTAGCGGCAGGTAATACCGTACTGGCCAAACCTGCGGAGCAAACCCCTCTGATTGCTTTTAAAGCCGTAGAACTATTTTATCAAGCAGGAGTACCTCGCAGTGCATTACAACTCTTACCGGGTCAAGGGGAGACCATTGGTGCACAATTAGTGGCAGATGAACGCGTGCGTGGTGTGATGTTTACAGGCTCTACCGAAGTTGCCCACATTCTGCAAAAAACCTTAGCGGGTAGACTCGATAGCGAAGGTCGCCCTGTTCCTTTAATTGCTGAAACAGGTGGCTTAAACGCCATGATTGTCGACTCTTCTGCCTTAACGGAACAAGTGGTCACTGACGTTATGGCCTCTGCTTATGATAGTGCGGGTCAACGTTGTTCTGCTTTGCGTATTCTCTGTATTCAAGAAGAGGTGGCTGATAGCACGATTGAAATGTTAAAAGGCGCAATGGCACAAGCCATAATAGGTGATCCAAGTCTCTTATCAACAGATATTGGCCCTGTAATTGATAAAGAGGCAAAAGCGGGTATTGAAAAACATATTCAAACTATGCGCACAGCGGGTTTTGACGTTTATCAAGCAACCTATAATCAACTTACTAAACAGGCTGAAAATAACAGTACTTTTGTTCCTCCTACCTTAATTGAGTTAGATAAAATTAGCTCACTTAAAAAAGAGATTTTTGGCCCTGTACTGCACGTCGTACGTTACTCAAGCCAAGATCTGCCTGCTTTATTAGCTGAAATTAATGCGACTGGATATGGATTAACAATGGGGGTTCATACCCGTATTGATGAAACTATCGCTTATGTAGCGACTCATGCAAAAGTAGGAAATTTATATGTAAACCGCAATATGGTAGGTGCTGTTGTCGGGGTACAACCTTTTGGTGGTGAAGGTTTATCGGGCACGGGGCCAAAAGCTGGAGGCCCTGCTTATCTGTATCGTTTATTATCAAAACGTCCTGAAAATGCCATAACACAAACCTTAGCACGTCAAGATGAAACATTACCCCTTGATGCCTCTATGCGACAAAAGTTATTACAAACCTATCATCACTATATGACGTGGTTAGCAAATAAAACGGAACCTGCACATTATCAGGCGCTAGAAGAATACGCCAATGCATCACAAGCCGGAACATTGCGCGTATTGCCGGGGCCTACTGGCGAGCGTAATACCTATCAATTAGTCCCTTGTGGCAAGGTGCTTTGTCTCTCAGATAATGAGCAAGATATATTTACTCAGTTAGCGGGAGTCTTTGCATCAGGATGCCATGCTATTGTCCATAATGCTGTTTTCTCGCAAAAAACCTATCGTGAATTGCCTGATATGATCAGAAAAGCAATCACTCTCACGGACAACTGGCAAGATGAGTCACTAAGCATTAATGCCGTTATTTATCATGGTGATAGTGATCAGTTAAAAGAGACTTGTCAGCAAATTGCACAACGTAAAGGGGCTATTATTTCAGTACAAGGCTTCTCACGTGGTGAGACAGCATTGTTATTAGAGCGTTTATTGCATGAACGAGCATTAAGCGTCAATACCGCCGCTGCCGGAGGCAATGCCAGCTTAATGACAATCAGTTAAACCCAGCGTTCTCTTTCTCACTTTATTTTTGAGACCACCTTTAACTTACTTATCTATTAAAGGTGGTTTTTTTATTTCTGGAATAAAAAATAAAAAGGAGCAACATAATGTTACCCCTTTTTTTAGGTCTCTCTTGAATGCGATTAGTGACCACTACTCATCGAGGTTGGCGCTTGGCACCAATCAAGATATTGCTCATACTTACGTAGGGCAATGTTGTAGTTACTAAATGCGGAGGGAGTGAGCTTTTTACTCAAGTCTGACTGAATTTTCTCTGTCGTGAATTCTTGACGAGGAAAATTAGTGGAAGTCAGCAATTCATCGAGTCGACGTAAACGAACCACATACTCACGAACAGTACTGTGGCTCATCTCCGTTTGTTCGAACAAATACTGCTTAAAAGACATAATGTCAAAGTAATCAGTTTCACTATTACAGTAAATCTCACTACAAAAACGGCACAGCGCAGAAAACTTTCCTTGCAAGGTTTCCCATGTTTCATCATCAATTAAATCTGTCATTTCAGAAATGGCTTCTTTATTGATAACTTGGCGATTGAATACGAGAGAAATCCGATCAAGCGCCTTATGGCAATGCAAACAATGAGTTTGGCTGTGTTTATAGTCTTTAATGTAACGGCTTAGCGGCCGTTTCTTTTGTGTTGAAACAGACATAAGAGATAAAGCCCTGTGTTGTAGTCTTAATAAATAAAAACAAAAATAAGCAAAACTTCTATTTCTCTGGGTTTAAGCGTGCTCGCAGCCTTTTGATTGCTTGGCTGTGTAGCTGACTTACGCGGGATTCCCCGACATTAAGCACTGCGCCTATTTCTTTCAAATTAAGTTCTTCCTGATAATACAGGGTAAGAACCATTTTTTCCCTTTCGGGAAGCAATTCTATCGCGTCTATGACTCTTTGGCGAATATCACTTTCCAATAACATTTGTAAAGGATTGTCATCGTGATCTTCGTCTTGAGACGGTTCACAGCTTTCACCGTAAATTTCATGCCATTCGTCATAAGAGAACAACTGGCTGTTATTTGTATCCAATAGGATCTGCCGGTATTCTGCTAACTCAATCTGCAAATGATCAGCAACTTCCTGTTCTGATGGTGGTCGTCCTAGATCCTGCTCTAACTGATGAATGGATTGTGTCACTTCTCTTGCATTACGGCGCACACTACGGGGCGCCCAATCACGACTTCGTAGCTCATCTAACATAGAGCCTCGAATACGTTGCACAGCATAAGTAGTAAAGGCGGCACCTTGCATTGAGTCATAACGCTCAACAGCATTCAGTAGGCCAATCCCCCCTGCTTGCAAAAGATCATCCAATTCAACACTCGCAGGTAACTTGACCTGTAATCGTAATGCTTCATGGCGAACCAAAGGGACATATCGCTCCCAGAGGCTATTTTTGTCCATCACGCCTTCGGCGGTATACAAATCACTCACAACAAAAGACACCTTTGGATAAAAGACCGGAAACCATTATCCGACGAAATAGTGTTAGCAATCGGCTGAACAGTGAAGCAAAAGCCCCTCTTTTTCACCTATGCTAAATTTTCAGCGAAAATTGGGTTTTCATTGATAATTTAATTTGTTATTGCATTACAAGTACATACTGTACCTTAAGATGGGTCATACTAATCCGCAGAAAAACCGTTAAATAAATTGATATTTTGTCTTATTGAAAGAAATGTATTCATCAAATCTGTATTTTGTTGATAAAAAAATAACATATAAATCATATTACTTATCTTTTATCTATTTTTACCTACAACCCATCAATGGGAATACCTATCCATGATTAATAAAAAAAACAATTGTTTTGATGAAAAAACACCCACAGCAAAAATGGCTGTGGGTGGGATCTGAAGATGAGTTTAATGAAGGATTAACGTAACAGAGACAGAACAGTTTGTGGTACTTGGTTTGCTTGAGCCAGTACAGCAGTACCTGCTTGTTGCAAGATTTGATTTTTACTCATATTGGACACTTCTGTCGCATAGTCAGCATCTAAGATACGGCTACGTGAAGCAGATAAGTTATTAACAGTGTTATTTAAGTTATTGATAGTAGATTGGAAACGGTTTTGAATCGCACCTAATTTAGAGCGGCTTTCATCAACCTTACTAATTGCGTTATCTAAAGTTGCTAAAGCGTCATCCTTAACATTTAAAACTTTAACATCTTTACCTGCATCTGCCTTAAATTTAATGGTTTTACTACCAGTGAACTCAATTTCACCAGTAGTAGTACCTGATTTTAATGTAAAGTCTGATTTACTTACTACGTACTCGTCGCTACCATCCTTTAAGACAACTTTATTAGCAGAAACCTTACCATCTACTTTATACTCTTTTACTGAAACACCAGTCGCGTATTTTGTACCGCCCGAAATGCCCAGAGCGTTTGCATCGATAGCATCACCTGTTGCTTTAACCCCTTTTTTCTCTGTTTTAGCATCAAACAGGTTATCACTAGCAACACCTAATGTGTCGTTATCAATTTTATCTAAATTGAATTCAATCACTTCATTGTCATTAGTACCGACTTGAATGGTCATTTTTGACTTTTCACCACTCAGTACTTTCACACCGTTAAACTGAGTTTGTTCTGAAACACGATTGATTTCATCTAAACGTTGATTAACTTCATTTTGGATAGAAGTGATATCTGAGTTAGAGTTAGTCCCGTTTTTCGCTTGAACAGTTAATTCACGAATACGTTGTAAGTTATTGTTGATTTCGTTCAATGCACCTTCAGTGGTTTGAGACACTGAAATACCATCATTCGCATTACGAGATGCTTGAGTTAAACCGTTAATATTTGAAGTGAAACGGTTAGCAATAGCTTGACCTGCCGCATCGTCTTTCGCGCTGTTAATACGCATACCTGAAGATAAACGTTCAATTGCATTACCAAGTGCGCTTTGTGAACGATTTAGATTATTTTGAGTGACTAAAGACAGATAATTAGTATTAATAACTTGTGCCATACAATATTCCTTCAATTTTATTTGAAAATTTTTAATTAATAGGTTTGTTATTACACTCCTGTAATAACGTTGCCTAAACACTATCGTCATTAAATCGAAGGTATTTATGTGTTTTCGCGTCGCGAAAATAGTAAAAAAAGCCAATTAATTAATTTATAAGAGATAATGACTAGCAGAAAAAACAAAAATAGATGGAGAGAAAAAAATAAACTAAAACAGAGTGAGTTTAAATATAAAATAAAATGACAAAAAAGACCCTCAGATGAGGGCCTTTGATATAGAAAGGTATCTTTTGTGTCAGGGTACGAATTAACGTAACAGAGACAGAACAGTTTGTGGTACTTGGTTTGCTTGAGCAAGTACTGAAGTACCCGCTTGTTGCAAGATTTGACCACGGCTCATGTTAGAAACTTCTGTTGCATAGTCAGCATCTAAGATACGGCTACGTGAAGCAGATAAGTTGTTAACAGTGTTGTTCAGGTTGTTGATAGTAGATTCAAAACGGTTTTGAATCGCACCTAATTTAGAACGGCTTTCATCAATGGTGTTGATAGCTTTGTCTAAAGTTGCTAAAGCGTCATCTTTAACGTTTAAAGTTTTAACGTCTTTACCTGCATCTGCTGTAAATTCAGTTGTTTTAGCACCAGTAAATTTAGCTTTGTCAGCACCTTCCAGTGCGAAATCGCTTTTATTTACGAGGTAATCTTTAGTACCATCATTGAAAATTACTTTATCAGCAGAAACAACACCATCTACTTTATATTCTTTTACTGTACCTGAATCGTATGAAGTTGCACCAGCAACGCCGATATCTTTCGCATCGATTGCAGCACCTGCTTCTGTAACACCTTTTTTCTCTGTTTTAGCATCAAACAGTTTATCGCTAGCAACACCTAATGTATCGTTATCAACTTTATCTAAGTTAAATTTGATAGTTTCATTATCGTTAGTACCAACTTGGATAACCATTTCTGATTTCTCACCGCTCAGTACTTTCACGCCGTTAAACTGAGTTTGTTCAGAAATACGGTTGATTTCGTCTAAACGTTCTTTCACTTCGTTTTGGATAGAAGTGATATCTGAATTAGAGTTAGTACCGTTTTTCGCTTGAACAGTTAACTCACGGATACGTTGTAAGTTATTGTTGATTTCGTTTAATGCACCTTCAGTTGTTTGAGCGATAGAGATACCATCGTTCGCATTACGTGAAGCTTGAGTTAAACCATTTACGTTTGAAGTGAAACGGTTAGCAATTGCTTGACCCGCTGCATCGTCTTTTGCACTGTTGATACGTAGACCAGAAGACAGACGCTCGATTGCACTTCCTAAAGTTCCCTGAGATTTGTTCAGGTTGTTTTGAGTTACCAGGGATAGATAGTTGGTATTAATGACTTGTGCCATAGCTAGATTCCTTTAAAATCAAGTCGATAAAATAAAAGTTTGCCTATTCATTTACGGTGTCAATCACCGGCAACAAGTTTATCGGCACCCCAGATACAACCTTTAACTTTTCCAACAAATTTTTCTGTGATTTTTTATAGAATCGCCATTAACTAA
>NZ_CAWQOK010000132.1:0-2133 GCF_963896075.1 Proteus sp. G4415 | reverse complement strand
AAATAGCCCGGTATATACCCCAATAGATTGATACTCAAACGCCTTTTTAGGTGATTTTATTTCATAATAGGGGGATAAAGTCCACCGATAATCCTTTTTTTGGTACTGATAACTTAATTGAGTATATAAATGTGTAAAATTAGCTTGTTTATATGCAAAATAATCACGATAGCGTGCTGAAAAATAGCCTGATAGGGTATTATTAGCGTAAATAAAAGTGGGCTGATAGAAAGAAAAAAGATGACTAACCCCCATCGATGCTATAGGTTGAGCGCCTTTTCTGGTCATGATGACTTGCGTTGATTGCGAAACAATTTGCTCATCAAGATAAGGTGCATGATTAATATTATCATCATAAAAAAAACTGATTTGATAAAAACGCCTAGCTTTAAAATAATCGTTAAGCTGTTTCTGATAATAGATAATTGCTTGATTAATGGCAGGTGATAATCCCGATAAACGACTTAATTGATTTAGCTGGTATTGTGCTTTTTTATATTCTCCTTGAGAAAAGTAGAGCTGAATTAGGCCTGTTTGTGCCGGAATAAAATCTGCTTGCTGCTTAAGTTGCTGCTGATAATAAAATTCAGCTTGTAAGAAATTACCATTCTTCTGTGCTAATAGTGCTTGAGCATAATAGACTAATAAAGTTTCGTGTAATGGTAATTGCTGATAATTAACTAATAGTTTTTCCGCTTGATACCACTGCTGTTGCTGTAAATGATGATACAGTTGTTGACCTAATTGAGCGACCTTCTCTTTATTAAGCGGCTCTTGATTAGGTTGTGTTGCCGCCCCCTGTGACGAATGAAATAAGATATTAATAATAAATAATGACTTTATTAGCCTTTGATAATAACGCATGGTTTATCCTTATAATAACAATAGATCTATTCCTTACAATCCGTTTTTTAAGGCAAAAAAAAACAGATAACCGTATATTTGATTATCTGTTGCTAAAAACTAGCTTAATGACCACTAATACCACGTATGTAAAAGGACTAAATTGTTTTTAAGCTCCGAACTTAAAACCTAACGTTAAGAGGCTTCTGCACTATCTGTTACGCTATCTGTTGCAGTATCTACTTCAGCACTATTTTTGCTTCCCCCAAAACCAATATCTTTAGTATGATCGGTGTGGAAGACGACAATACCAGCCAATGTTTCAGCATTTTCACCAAAGAAAGCCCCTTCAACAATACCGGATGTGGTATCTTCTTTTGCATCTGCAGAGAAGGTTACTTGGTTATTTGCGGTATAAATATTGCCACGTTCTAACTCGACAGTACGTAGGTTATTAGCCAGTGAACCACCAATTGTCTTTTGTGAAAAATCAACATCAAAAGTACCAGACAGTAAATTATCACCACTATATTGACTGATACCTGTTACGGTATAAGTTGCACTGTCTGTCGGTAGCGTACTAGTAACCTCTTTACCTACATAATAAGACTGATGAGTGATATCTGTAACAGAGGCTGTTTTTGCCCAAGTACCAAAATAGACATTGGCATCAGTCACCTGTGAAAAATGAAATACCCCCATATTACTATGGCTAGCTGGTGTATTTTCATTGGGTTGTATTGTATAAACACCATGGCTATCCGCCCCACCACTCATATTATTTGGTGTTAATGACGCAAAACCAATTTTTTTACCCCCATATAGATTAGAAATACCAACACCCGGCTCCCCACCTGCTGATTGATGAGGGCCATGAGTCACGGGATCACTCGCCCCCACACTCATGGTGGTTAAAGGGCCACTTTGATTAGAATGGATTTCTGCTTGTGCCATACTTATGCTAGATAAAACAAATAGAGTACCCGTAAAAATGTTTATTTTTGTCATAATAACTTCCTTATTATTTATTACATAAGATCATAATTTATTATCACTAATAAATTATCCATGAGAGAGATATTTTAATTCTCTCTTTCTTACTCAATATTAAAACAAGGCAAGTACCTTTCTTGAGTTGACTGCCCTTTGATATTAAACATTCTTATTTTATTGTAAATAGATCTTTTAAAGCACGCTAATTCCCATTAAATACATTTAACAAAACAAAAATCATTTAACTTAATGTTTTAAATTATTTTTTATCATAAAGCTTAAATAAAACCTTTATAA
>NZ_CAWQOK010000131.1:0-3206 GCF_963896075.1 Proteus sp. G4415 | reverse complement strand
TAGCCGATATTATCAACAAATAAAAAGCACTTTATTAATAAACAAAGTGCCTTAAATAATTTTCATATAAATAAACATAAGTCTACACTTTACTTTTACACCCTTGTTAAAAACAATATTATTGAAAAAAAGCAAAAATAATGCCTATAAAAATAATATTTATAGGCATTTTTAAATTAATAAGTTTTAAATAAATTCAAGAACAAATTAACGTTGTGAATCTAAAGTTTCATTATTCTTTATAACATCTTGAGCTTTACTATAACTTTCAATTAATAACTGATAAGCAGGGAATATTTGGGTATAAGCTTGAGCCCATTCAGCGGCATCTGCACGGTTCCAAGTTTTTTGCATTTCAGAAGCCACTGCTGCCGTATCCATAGGCACAACACCGGCTTGAACAATACGTGCTAAGGTAATTTCTTCTGCCATTTTGCTATACGTTCCTGATGCATCAATCACAGCAAAAACTTGATAACCTTCAGCAACAGCACTAATTGCTGGGAACGCCATGCAAACACTCGTAATAGTACCAGCAATAATTAATTGCTTTTTACCCGTTGCTTTCACAGCTTCAACAAACTCAGGGTTATCCCATGCGTTAATTTCACCTTTACGGGCAACATATTTAGCATGTGGTGCATTTTGATGAATTTCTGGAATTAATGGGCCATTAGGACCTTGAGGGACAGAAGCCGTTGTAATAACTGGCATCTTCGCTAATGTTGCCATTTTTGCTAATACCGCAGCACGAGCACGTAATTCCGTCATTGGCATATCGCCAACGGTTTGGAATAAACCACTTTGGTGATCGATCAATAACATAACAGCATCATCTGGATTAATAACTGGACGTTGACCATTGAAATTTGCAGGAGTACTCATTTATTTATTCCTTCTAATTAACAAAAACGATTATTAACAATATGAAGAAGATATAAGGAAATAGCGTTAATTATCTCCTCGCTCTCGATATAATTAACAATAGTCAATTAATTAAAAAGTCGGTAGTAGCAATAATGATAAACACTATTCTAAAAATAGAACACTGAAACACTTTTGTCATTGTTCTATTTTTAGAATAATGAAACCTATTTTCCCCTCTACTCAAATCAATATAGCTCATTAGAATACCACCTATAGAAATTTTATAGGAATATCATTATGAAAAAAGTTATTGGTGTTTATAAAGCGCCTCGTCAACATTGGGTCGGTGATGGCTTCCATGTACGCTCACTATTTAGTTATGGTGATCATGGTAAATATTTAAATCCATTTTTATTATTAGACAGAGCTGGCCCGACTGATTTTCCAGCCTCTCAAGGCCATAACCGTGGTGTAGGCGAACACCCTCACCGTGGGTTTGAGACTGTGACTATTGTCTATAAAGGGGAAGTGGCACATCACGATTCTACAGGTGAAGGAGGAGTGATTGGCCCTGGAGATGTACAATGGATGACCGCAGCATCAGGTATATTACATCAAGAGTATCACTCTGATGCCTTTAACCAAGCGGGAGGCATACTTGATATGGTGCAGTTATGGGTAAACCTCCCATCTCATGCTAAATCAGCGCCTGCTGGCTATCAGTTACTCAAAGAGAGTGCTATTCCAGTGCTTCCATTAGCGAATGATGCCGGACAACTGCGCGTGATTGCGGGGGAATATCATCAAACTCAAGGGGCGGCAAAAACCTTTTCACCTGTTGACGTTTGGGATATTCAATTGAAAAGTGGTAAATCTACGACCTTACCAAGCAAAAAAGATCGCTATGTGGGATTAGTGATACTCCATGGTAGCGCCTATCTTGATAGCCAAACTCAATTAAATACGGGCGATTTGGTTATTTTAGATAATCAAGGTGGCTCAATTAACCTTGAAGCCATTGAAGATGCAGTTGTGTTATATCTTAGCGGAGAGCCAATTAATGAGCCTGTAGTTGGTTATGGTCCATTTGTGATGAACAGCAAAGATGAAATTAGGCAAGCTATTGATGATTTTAACCAAGGTAAATTTGGTCGTATCCCAAACGAAATATGATTAATACTCTCCTTGCTCTATAACTTTTATAACAAACGGCTGCTCACTTAGAGCAGTCGTTTGTATCTATTTTTTACTCTTTATATGGAGCCATATTCTGCGCTAAATAATCTAATAACACTTGAATAGCAGGTAATAAACCTTTTCGTGACGGATACACGGCATGAATAACATCTTTAGGAAAACGCCACTGTGGTAAGACTTCCACCAAAGAGCCATCTGTTAACTCTTTCTCTACGACACTCAATGGTAAACGCGTGATCCCAAGTCCCTTTAATGTTGCTTTATATAAAGTCATCACATCCGTTGTCGCTAATTTAGGTGTAACATGTTGCGTTGAAACGGTACCATCATTATGGGTAAGCGTTAGCGTATACTGCTGCGAATGTTCGCTATTAGCTAAAATAGGATAATCAGCAAGTTGCTCTGGAGAATCAGGCGCACTGTTGGTTGCAAATAATAGCGGATTAGCAACTAAAACACGGCGAGAATAGCCTAATATTTTCATCGTTAAGCCAGAATCATCCAAAGGTAATGCTCTAACTCGTAAAGCTAAGTCAAGACCTTCACTGATCACATCCACAGGGCGATTGATCGCTAAAATTTGTATATTGATATCAGGATATTTTGCCATAAAATCCACCAAAATATCTTGAATATAAATTTGCAGTAATGCAACTGGGCAAGAGAGTTTGATCGTGCCGTGAGGGTGCCCTTGTGCTGAACAAATAACCTCTTGAGCAATCTCCGCTTGTTCAACGACATTTTTACACTGTTGGTAAAAAGTTTGCCCTATCTTAGTGACATGAAATTGACGAGTTGAACGATAGATCAGCGAGACCTTTAGTCTCTCTTCTAAATCAGCAATACGACGACTAAGTTTTGATTTAGGAATACCTAACGTTTCGGCCGCTTGTGAAAAACCGCCAAACTCCACCACTTTAACAAAATAATAGAGGTCATTTAGATCATACTTCATCGCCTATTACCTATTTAATTGTCATTATATAAAAACTGAATTGTTTCAGCTTCGGAAATTATGATACATATATTATGATCTATTTTCACGCTAATAATATATTATAGGCTGATATTTTAGTAAAATAAAAATAACCATTAATTATAGCAATATAATATAAATAAAAATGGAGATTATTTTAATTCTG
>NZ_CAWQOK010000130.1:0-42782 GCF_963896075.1 Proteus sp. G4415 | reverse complement strand
TGTCTGTTGACCAATTTCCCATTATTACCATGCAGGTTTTCCCAGAAACGTTAGAGCATGCTAATAACTGGATTGCTGAAATGGACTTAGTGCTTGCTCAAAAACAAAACTTTGTATTGGTTTACCCACCTATCAACAAGAAAAATGAACAAGAGGATATGGAGGGCATGAAAGCCGTTAGACGCTGGCTGAAAACAGGGAAAATGCCATTAAGTCAATATTGTGCTGGAATGATCATGACCGTCAATCAACAAACAAATGATAAAGAGCAACTGATGCAGTTATCTCCCGTTGTTTCTGCGGTGTACGGTGTACCTATCTTTGTTGAAGAAACCCTTGATGGGGCTTATGCTCAAGCTAATAAACTTCTGGGCAATAAATAATAAATAAAGGATTATGAATAATTTAAGTTAGGTATAAAAGCATCCTAAGGTGCTTTTATACTAATTTGAAAGCGTAATAGTCATATTGATGATGTAAGTTAACAATAGAAAGAGAATATTTTATCGTTGTGTGAAAGAGGTAAAGACGCGAGAATAAAGAGATGGTATTTTAGCTATTAAAGTAAACATTTCAGGGCATTCCAATGAGAATTAGTTCAATTTATACACAATCTGTAGGACCATTAGCTGATGGTGTTATTAAGTTAGAAGATGATTGGTCTAATGAGATTGAAGCTCAAGTTTTATTTACCGGTAATAATGGTTGTGGTAAATCGACTTTATTACGGGGCATAGCTATTTTATGGGAAGCATTAGGTATTTGGCTAAGTACTGAACAACCGTTAGCTCCAGCGAGCAATACACGAAAATGGTTAGAACGTTGGGGAGGGATCGCTATTATTTTTGAAGATTTTAATCTTTCTTCTGATGATAAGATTAAAATTGGACTTTTTTATGGTTCAGATGATTTTTTTTCCCAAGTAGTAACAAACTATTTAGATGTAATGTGGATAGGTGAAATTTCAAATAATAAAAAGAAAAATAAATTATATTTTCCATCTAGTGAAAATAAACATAATGATAATCTGATTGAGACCTATAAATATTTAGGGAAAAGACGTATTCAATCACTTTATAATGAATTGGATCCAGAATTATCTATTCCTAATATTGTCTATTTAGATGCAGAAGCGCGTAAATGGGTAAATCCAACAGCAACGAGAAAATCATTATACCCAGACGATCTTAACCAAGCATGGCTCGCGACTTATACGGTGACTAATGATTGGAATGGGCAAATAGAAACTTCACTGTTTAATTTAAAAGCGACACTGCCTAATGAATACCCTAACATGATAAAGAGTTTAAATTACTTTTTTTCAGATAAAAGAATTGATAGTGAAATTCTTCCAGGTACACGTCAACAGATTATTTTATCAAATGGAAGGCAACATACGTTTGATGAGTTAAGTTCTGGCGAACATCAAATACTTATTATGTTATTTACAATCCAACGTTGGCTAAAACCAGGAGGAATTGTATTAATAGATGAACCTGATCTACATCTACATCCTTCTGTTATCGCACCTCTCTTAGCGGCTATCGAAAATATTGTGACTAATAAGAAAGGGCAGTTAATTTTAACGTCACACTCAACAGAAGTTTGGCAACGCTATGAAAAATTTGGTTCACGTATTGATCTTACTTTGCTAAAAGGATCGGTGAATGTCGAAAATTGATGGAACAATTAATCGAATAAAAGATCAACAAATAGGTAGCTCAACTAAAAAAGTATTATTAGTTGAAGGCAGTGATGATGAGTTAGCTTTTGGCGCTTTTTTAAGAAAAAAGTTTCCTAGTTGGGAACAGTATTGGGTTATTGCTAGCACGGGCAAGAAACAAAATGTGTTGGATATTTTAGCCCAAGAACAAGATTGGCTTGGTATTGTCGATAGAGATGAATGGGATAATGCTAAAATTGAGGAAAAACAAGAACAATTACCCAATTTATTCATCCTTCCTCGTTTTTGTATTGAGAACTATCTTGTTCTTCCTGATGAAATTTGGTCTGCATTACCTGAAAATAAGAAAAATAGCATAGAAAATGGATGTGAAACATTAAGGAAAGATATCGAGACCCAGCTTGAAAATTGGCGAAATCATGCTGCGGTATGGGCAATCATTAATCCTTTATGGGAAGGATTAAGAAGTTTAGGATTTAAAGAATCGTTATTAGAACTTAATACAAGCAATGATACAGTAAAAATTGAACAAATTTTACAAAAGTGGCATCAATATCTTGAGCCTTCTCAATTATTAGAAAAACTCAAGCATAAAAAGCAAGAAATAAATGCATGCACAGTAGATCAACAATTAAAACAATATATACACGGGAAACATTTTTTTAAAAATGTAGTTTATCCTGTGCTTATTTCTCATATTGGTAATATAAAAGAAAAAGAACTTAAAAAACAGTTATTTAATTCACAACCTATTCCGGAAGATCTTGATTTCCTTTGGCAACATATGATGACTAATATCAATACTATTTGAGAAATATAATCACTATATTTTATATTTATTACAATCATATGATAGTAAGAGAAAACTTTGATCTACTTTCAGCCTTAAATATTTTAATTATTCATAATAGTATAGAAAGACGATAGCGTCATGATTGAACTATACTGATAAGCTTTCAATTGGTTATGGCGCGTTTTTTGATAAATACTAAGGCGTAGTATGGATAATCAGATAATGGCTGAAGAATATGCCATTTCACAAGATAAACAGCGTGAAATTACGAAATTATGTATTCAAACGGCGCTATTGTTGTTACAACATGGTGCTGAAAGTATGTTGGTTGAACAGCTCTCAACGCGACTTGGGCTGGCTTTAGGCGTTCATCAAGTTGAAACGGCCATTTCAGCCAATGCGGTGGTATTAACGACAATAGTTAATGGTCATTGCCAAACCTCAACACGAAAAATTGTTGATCGTGGTATCAATATGCATGTTGTTACCGAAGTTCAGCACATTGTTATTTTAGTTGAGCATCATCTCGCGGATATTGATGAAGCAAGGAAACGTTTTGAACATATCAAACCACTACGTTATCCACGTTGGATAATTATTGTTATGGTTGCACTTTCTTGTGGATGTTTTTCCAAATTGAATGGCGGTGATTGGGATGGCTTTTTAGTCTCTGCTTTGGGGGGAGGAATGGGAATGTGGGTTCGTCAGCTCCTCACTCATCGTCAAGTAAATCCTTTAATCAACTTTTGTATCACGGCATTTGTTGCGACATCAGTATCAGGTTTATTGCTAAAACTCCCTTATTTTCAAGTTACTGCCACTATATCAATGGCCGCGAGCGTTCTATTATTAGTTCCTGGATTTCCTTTAATTAATGCTGTTGCTGATATGTTTAAAGGTCATGTTAATACAGGACTCGCACGCTGGGCGATGGCGACGATGTTAACACTTGCTACCTGCTTAGGGGTTATTTTAGCGATGGCAGTATGGGAGTTAAGAGATTGGGCATAATCAACATTATTATAACGCTAATTGAAGATATGATTTTAGCGGCAATACCTGCGGTGGGGTTTGCAATGGTATTTAATGTACCGTTACGTGCATTAAAATATTGTGCGTTGTTAGGTGCAATAGGGCATGGCTCTCGTACGGTATTAATGATAAGTGGTATGAATATTGAGTGGGCAAGCTTTTGTGCCGCTATTCTAGTCGGTTGTATAGGTATTCAATGGTCACGCTGGTGGTTAGCTCATCCAAAAGTTTTCACTGTTGCAGCAATTATTCCTATGTTTCCTGGGATCAATGCTTATGTTGCGATGATCTCAGTGGTGAAGTTAACTCAAATAGGCTATAGCGAAGAAATTTTTGAAGCTTTAGTGACTAATTTTCTTAAAGCTTCATTTATTGTGGGTGCTCTTTCTATTGGACTATCTTTACCTGGATTGTGGTTATATCGTAAACGCCCTAGTGTATAAATGCTTTATACCGCATGTTGTAGCGAATTTAATGTAATATCCAGTTCATTTTTACCAGAAATAATAATTTGAATTCTTAATTTATTTTCTGATTCTAAATTAGCATGCGCTTTAACATCTTCATTGTTCGCATGCTTTTTGGTTATTTCGACGAGCTCATTCATTAAATTCAGCATATTCTCATTCATTTTATCTATTCCATTAAAATACCAATCTTTAAACCATAGCAAAGATGTTTTTACACAATGACATGAATAGCGCCTTTTTCTAGCACTTTTCATTTGTATTGTTTTAGTAAATCCATCAAAAAATGAATTAAAAAGATATCTTCAAATAAATAAAAAAGGTATGGTAAGCGCAAATAAAAATAAGATTATTAGTTGGTTATTTAATAATAAATCTTATTAGGTTTAATAAAAGAGAGTATAAGGTAGATAGCACTTTGAGAAAAATATTACACTATATTGTTTTAGCGTTAGGTTTATTTATTATTACGCTAAATGTATCTGCACAGGCACCGGAAAATTTCACTAAAGCAAAACAGCTAGCCAGAGAACACATTTATTATGATCAAAATCAAAACAACCAAGGTACGCTGTATTGTGGTTGTCATTGGGAGTGGGTAGGAAAATCGGGGGGACGTGTTAATTTAGCCAGTTGTGGTTATCAAGTGAGGGCACAAGCCACCCGAGCTTCACGCATTGAATGGGAACATATCGTCCCTGCTTGGGTTTTTGGTCATCAACGTCAATGCTGGCAAAATGGTGGGCGAGCTAACTGTGTTAAAAACGATCCTATTTTTGGCAAAATTGAGGCTGATTTACATAATCTAGCGCCTTCGATTGGAGAGGTGAATGGTGATCGCAGTAATTTTAGCTTTGGTCAATTATCATCTCAAGCGCCTTATCAATATGGCCAGTGTCGCAGTCGGGTCGATTTTGCTTCTCGCACCTTTGAGCCTCGTAATGAGGTGAAAGGCCAAGTTGCACGTGTCTATTTCTACTTACATGATCGTTATAACCTCTCAATGTCACGTCAACAACAACAGCTTTTTATGGCATGGGATAAAGCTTACCCACCAACACCGTGGGAAAGAGAGCGAGATAATCGAATTGCTAACATTGTTGGGCATCATAATCCCTTTGTTACGGGACAAATGAAGTGGCAGTTAGGACATAAAAATAGTGGTGCAGGATTAACTGCAACATATCGTCCTACAACTGACAAAATAGGAATGCCTAAAGCGCCCACAGTCTCCCAAGATGAGCAGATCAAAGGTAATCTAAATAGTAAAATTTATCATTTTTCACACTGTACTGGTTATAGAACCATGTCAGATAAAAATGCGGTATATTTTAAAACCGAAAATGAAGCAACTAAAGCGGGTTACCGATTAGCAAATAACTGTAAAGCGCTTTAGTCTACATCTTTTATATCCAGCGTCGAACGTGGCGGCAATATTGTCGCCACGCTTGTGGAAACCGCTCACTTAATATTTTCTCTTCTTGCACAATAGTATAGCGATCGGTAATAAAGTAGAAGGCAAGCGCAGCCCCTAAAAATCCCCAGTTACCAAAAATAAAAAACAGCCCAATACTAATATCGAGAAAGCCAAGATACATAGGATTTCTACTTATTTTATATGGACCTGTGGTGACTAACTGGCGCGGTGTCTGGTGAGGGTTAGGGGATGTATTATGTTTGATAAAAAAGTAAAGGCAGAAAAATAGCCAAATCCCTGAAGTGATGATCGTTAGGGCACCTAAATAGAAAAAAACACTGGGTTTTATATTGCCTGAGTGTAGTTCAAAGCCAATAAATGGGATGCAATTGAGTAGCAGCCAATAAATAAAAGGTAATTTTAAAAAACGCATTTTATTCCCCTCAATAGCGCTTTTTGTTAGCAAAATGTTAACTTAATCGCGTTATTAATGACTTAAATATTGAAAAAATTTTTGTTCTGTCATTATACTGTCATAAAGCTTCGTTAATTTTCACTCTAACTCCATGATGGGGAATATGAATGACAGAAGCAATCAAAATTTTAAATCACCAAGACAAAGCTGGTAGCAACTGTGCATTGATGTTTAATGCTCAAGTTTGTGACCGGCTTTTTTGTTTTCTACAGCGCAATAGAGTCTGAGGGAGGCTCACCTTATTTTCTAGTCAAACAATGATTGTTCTGATGACTTTTTGAGACTAACAAAGGTAAATACCATTATGAGTAGACAAAAAGTAGCAACACGTTTACGTAGAGAAAATAAACGTACATTACGTAAAGAGCAACGTAATGCCGCCCATCGAGATAATGTTATGGTTTTACCAGGATTTGGGGATCTAGAAACAATTGGTATGGCGAGAGAGAAACGTGATCAACGAACACTCTCTCCTCGCAATGAAGTTCAACGCCAATATATGAACGCTATTAAACATCAAAATTTAGTTTTTGCGACAGGGGAAGCGGGGTGTGGTAAAACGTTTTTAAGTGCAGCAATGGCTGCTGATGCCCTTATTAATAAAGAGATAGAGCGAATTATTGTTACTCGGCCTGTATTACAAGCTGATGAAGATTTAGGTTTTCTTCCTGGCGATATAGCAGAAAAATTCGCGCCTTATTTTCGTCCTGTCTATGATGTATTAGTTAAACGTTTAGGCGCCTCTTTTTTACAATATTGTTTACGGCCTGAAATAGGCAAAGTTGAAATAGCCCCATTTGCCTATATGCGAGGACGTACTTTTGAAAATGCATTTGTCATATTGGATGAAGCGCAAAATGTCACCATTAATCAAATGAAATTATTTTTAACGCGAATGGGAGAAAATGTGACAGTGATTGTTAACGGTGATATTACGCAATGCGATTTACCTGTCAATGTAAACTCAGGATTAGCTGATGCACTAAGTCGTTTTCAAGCTAATGATCGTGTTGGTGTCATTAAATTTAATGAAGAAGATTGTGTGCGTTCTAGTCTATGTCAGCATGTATTAGCAGCATATAGTGATTAAAATATTTCTTTAGCATAGCAATAAAAAAGGCAGCATATTAAATAAGAGTATTAATATGCTGCCGATAAAAAACATTCATGTTATTTAAATTACTATATGGCATACATGAGCATAATAGTATGTGGATAATATTACTTAAAATAATCAGGCATAAAATCCTATGCTAATAGGGGATAAGAGAAGTAACTGTAAGAGAAAGGAGAATCAATACAGTAAGTAAATTATATAAATAGTTTACTCACTGTATTAAGATAGAAATTAATTAGCTATTAGGCTTTAGGGTCAAGACCAAATCTATTTTCACCTCTAGTGCCATCTAAGCACATAAAAATAAACAGGATCAGTCCGCCAACGAAAGGAATAAATGATAATAAAACCATCCAACCAGATCTATCTTGGTCATGAAAACGGCGCACTGTCACGGCAATATTAGGAATAATAGTTGCTAAAGAGTAGATACCGATAATAATCAAAGCAGCAAAGCCTGTGCCACTCATTTCACCAGTATAACTGTCGATAGAAGAGAACATGATCCCATATAACACAGCTAAAATAATGGTATTTACCACTATAAACATCCAATATTCTTTTCGGCGCGCACGACCTGAAAAATTAGCATAATTATTTTTAATAACCTCTAAGTACCAATTCATTTTTCATCCTTAATTCAATAGTAAAAATACATAGATTTAGGTTAATCTCTATTATTTTTTGACTCAGTCAAATTCTAATAATCAATTGAAGATAATAAAATTATTATTTGCTATTGTTTTTGAACTCTTCACTCTAAAAATATAAATAAATTAAGTTCAATATGTTATATCTAGCTAATAAAGAGTAACGTCAAGCGGCGGTATAATAATTAAATTACTGTTCTGTTTCAATAATAATTAAATATTATTTTAGTGAAAGATTTTGATTGGCTTAATGGTTTATATTTTTTTGTTTAAATTGACTGTGTAAATTGGGTTTTATTTCTGTTATTTATTTAATTTTGATGAGTTGATAGTTTTTTTGTTTGTTTTGTCAGGAGTTGTGTTAGGTGAATTATTGTTTATATAAGTTAAATATTAAAGATTTCTTCGCTATTACCATTCCTATAAAAAGGCAGCATATTAAATGAGGGTCTTAATATGCTGCCGGTACAGCCAACTCGTTTTATCTAAAATACGCTTAGCTTACATCTTCATTATCCATAACATGATGACGCTCTGCATGATAACCTTCTTCATTAAAGCCAAAACGCCAATAAGGGATAGCATAAATCTGTCCGCGCTCATAGCCTTTATCACGACGAATATAACGTCTTAGTGCACGGATAATTTTATCTTCTCCGGCGATCCAAAATGCCACATCTTCCTTTGGTAACGACCAAGAGATAAATTCATCAATCAGAGGTTGAGTTTGTGTTTCAACAGAGCCGACTAGCCAAACAATTTCTAGCCCCTGAGGAGCATCAATGATTTGGCGATCTGATTCATTTTCTATGCGGATCACCGCTTTACCCTGTACATCGGGTGACATTGTTTCAATTAATGCCATTAAAGCGGGTAATGAGCTGGGATCGGCTGCCATATAGTAATGAGAGGCGGGAGCCAATAGGGGATCAGGCCCTCCAGGATTAGTAATGCCAATATAATCACCTACCTTGGCATTTAAAGCAAAATTAATGGCCGGCCCTGCATCTTCATGAACCGCAAATTCAATATCAAGCTCTTTTAATTCAGGACGAATAGCTCGCACACTGTAAGTTCGTACTATCGCTCTTGGTTGGTTTTCGGGCCAACTAGGGCCTTTGTCAGTGAGTGTTGGAATTGTTGGTTTAGTTTGGCCTTCTACAGGTAAAAATATTTTTAAATGGGCACCACCTGTGTGACTTGGATAATTGTCCAAGTCATCGCTAGTAAAGGTAATAGAGCGCATGCCCGGCGTGATATCTACTATACGTTTTACTTGCACCAAACGAGGCGGTGCAGGACGATAAATATTCTTTTGTTGTGTGCTGTCTTGATTACTCACGTTTATCCAACCCATCTAAGCTATTTATTACTTGTTATATATTATCATTTACAATCAATAATGATAGTCATTATCACTATTAACACTAATTTAGTAAAGCCATGAATAAGATTGACTTGTCGAAGCGTGATGTAGTTCAAATAAGATGTAAATAAAGAAAATAAAAATCAACAAATTAAAGCGCTTGTATTTTTATGAGGGGAGAGTCACTAACAGTAACGCGAGTTAAAAAGAGGAATTTTTTTAACTAATATAAAGCGGGAATTTATCCCGCTTTATTTTTATATTACCTGATTGATTTTTTACTTTACTTTCATTCCCGCTGCCGTCATTAAAAAACGAAATAGCGAAGAAACGGCAAATAGCGCTAAAACACTACAAAACCAAATGGTAATTAACCAACCCCATTTTTTCAGTAATGAGGGTTTTGTTTCAGGGTTCGGATCAGTGATAGCCTTCTTCATAATTGGTTTTTCCTCTGAATACGTAATAACTCCAGAATGTATAAACGAGAATAATGGGAATGATAAATAGCGCACCAACGAGCATAAAACCTTGACTTTCCGGTGGTGCTGATGCATCGATAAAACTAATTGCCGGCGGTATAATATTTGGCCAGATACTAATCCCTAGCCCAGTAAAACCAAGAAATATAATCGCTAGAGAAGCAAAGAAAGGTAAGTAATGATCTTTTTTCTTTACTGCGCGAATAATCAACCAAGCGCTATATAACACTAGCAGTGGTACAGGTAAGAAAAAGAAAATATTGGGTAGTGAAAACCAACGTTCAGCAATCGCCGGTTGTGCTAATGGTGTCCATAAACTGACAACGGCTATCACTGCTAGCATAACGAACGTTAATGGCAAGATCACTTTATACAAACTCTGTTGTAAATGGCCTTGAGTTTTCATAATGAGCCAGCCACACCCTAACAGTGAGTAGGCAATGACTAGACCAAAGCCACAAAACAGGGCAAAGGGTGATAGCCAATCAAAATAGCTTCCTGCAAAAGTACGGTCAATAATGGGTAAACCTTGAACAATACTACCGACGACTATACCTTGCATAAAGGTGGTTAATAGAGAGCCGACAATAAAGGCGTTATCCCAAAAAACTTTATGAGTGTCATCGGCTTTAAAGCGAAATTCAAAAGCAACGCCCCTGAAAATAAGCGCAACTAGCATGATAGTTAAAGGCATGGCTAAAGCATCAAGGATCACTGAATACGCTAAAGGAAACGCACCAAATAGCGCCGCACCACCTAAAACTAGCCATGTTTCATTGCCGTCCCATACCGGGGCGACAGTATTCATCATTAAATCGCGATCTTCTCTCTCTTTTATAAAAGGATAGAGCATGCCGATGCCGAGATCGAAGCCATCCATCACAATATACATTAATGTGCTAAATACGATGATGATGAACCAAATAACGGGTAAATCAATTCCCATCTTGAACCTCCGGCGCACCTTTGCGGATAAGTTTTAACATATAGGCATATCCAATTCCGAATACAGATCCATAAACGATAAAGAAAATCAGTAGGCTAATGCTCATATGCATTTCACCATGAGCAGATACCGCATCTCGTGTTCGTTGTATCCCATACACAACCCAAGGTTGTCGACCTACTTCTGTAGTAAACCAACCCGCTAAAATGGCAATTAATCCTGAAGGTGCCATTAGAAAAGTGAATCGCAAGAAGAGGTTAGATTGATATAATTTTTTCTTATAACGTAACCATGTGCCCCATACACCCACTAAAATCATCAGCATGCCAAGGCCGACCATAATACGAAATGACCAAAAAACAATCAGTGAATTTGGCCTATCATCTTTAGGAAATTCTTTTAGTGCTGGTACTTGTTTATCTAAACTATGAGTTAATATCAGGCTACCTAAATAAGGAATTTGAAGGGCATATTTGGTTTTTTCTTCATCCATATCCGGTATACCAAATAGAATTAACGGTGTAGCCTCACCAGGATTATTTTGCCAATGCCCTTCAATCGCGGCAATTTTGGCGGGTTGATGTTTTAACGTATTTAAACCATGCATATCACCAATAAGTGCTTGAATAGGCGCTAAGATTAAGATAATCCATATAGACATCGAGAGCATCTTCTTCATTGCAGAGGTCTTGTTGCCTTTTAATAAATGCCATGAAGCCGAGGCGGCAATAAAGAATGCCGAAGCAAGAAATGCAGCAACGCCCATATGAGCAAGACGATAAGGGAAGGAAGGATTAAAAATAACCGCTAGCCAATCAACGGGAACTACTTGATTGTTGACGATTTCGAATCCCTGTGGTGTTTGCATCCAACTGTTGGAGGCTAAAATCCAAAATGTTGACATTAATGTACCCAATGCCACCATGCAAGTGGCGAAAAAGTGTAATTTTTCACCTACTTTGTTCCAGCCAAATAACATCACACCTAGAAATCCAGCTTCTAAGAAGAATGCTGTAAGTACTTCATAAGTCAATAAAGGGCCGGTGATAGAGCCGGCAAAATCGGAGAAAAAGCTCCAATTAGTACCGAACTGATATGCCATAACGAGACCAGAGACGACGCCCATAGCAAAGTTAACAGCGAATATTTTTGACCAAAAATGGAATAGCGCTAAATAATCCTTATTGCGAGTTTTTAGCCATAAGCCTTCCAAGACAGCTAAGAAGCTGGCTAGCCCTATAGTAATTGCGGGGAAGATAATATGGAAAGAAACGGTAAACGCAAATTGGATACGCGCCAAATCAAAGGCACTTAACCCAAACATAAACAACCTCATTATTTTGATATACAAATCGCGCTGATCTGTAAATAGCAGGTAAATCGTGTGGATAAGTAGACCATATGACAGTAAACTATAATAGTGACAATAAGTTTAAAAACGACTATAACAGTTTGAGGGTGAATAGGTAAATATGACTCGATATGAACAGCTTGCGGCACAGATACGCCAACAAATTGAAGATAATATTTGGCAATCAGGTGATCGTTTACCCTCATTACGGGATACGGTTAAACAATCAGGTTTAAGTTTAATGACCGTTTTACAATCTTATCAACTGTTAGAAAGTCAAGGGTGGATCACCGCTCGTCCGCAATCAGGTTATTATGTTGCACATCGCAATACAGGTTTTGCTCAAGTAACTGCCAGCAAAGGGCTACATATGAGTGAAAATGTTGAGATAAGCGCCTCTATATTCAATGTTCTTCAAGCCTGTAAAGATCCCAATATCATTCCGTTCGGTTCCGCCTTTCCAGATCCCAGTTTATTCATTCAACCTAAATTAAGCCGAGCATTAGCCTCTGCCGCTAGACATTTAGCCCCTCAAAGTTCAGTGATTAATTTACCTCCTGGTAATGAAAAACTACGTCGTAATATAGCCCAACGCTATGCACTGCAAGGTATTCATGTATCGCCTGACGATATTGTGATCACCGCAGGTGCGATGGAATCATTAAGTTTTAGTTTACAAGCTGTTACTGAGCCAGGAGATTGGGTTGTCATAGAATCTCCTGCTTTTTATGGCGCATTACAGGCGATAGAGCGTTTACGATTAAAAGCGATTGCCATCAAAACCGATCCGGTGACAGGCATTTGTTTAGATGAGTTAGAGAAGGTGGTAGAACAATACGACATTAAAGCGTGTTGGTTGATGAGTCATTGCCAAAATCCATTAGGTGGCACTATGCCTGATGAAAATAAAATCAGACTAGTAGAAATTTTAGCGGCAAAACAGATAACCTTAATTGAAGATGATGTCTATGGTGAACTGTATAATAGTCCAAAAGCGCCAATGCCTGTGAAAGGCTTTGATAAATCCAATAGCGTATTGCACTGCGCTTCTTTTTCTAAATGTTTAGCGCCAGGATTTCGAGTCGGGTGGGTCGCAGCCGGAAAACATGCGACTAAAATACAGCAGTTACAAATGATGAGTACTGTATCAGCGAGTATGCCAACACAACAAGCTATCGCTGACTATTTATCACAAGGGGGGTATGACGGGCACCTACGTCGCTTAAGATTATTATTAGAGCAGAGACGTTATCGTATGTTACAGGCCATACAAACGCATTTACCTAAAGATGTTAAAGTGAATATTCCTGTCGGAGGCTATTTCCTATGGTTAGAATTCGAGCCAAGCTTTGATGCTAATACATTGTACCATTTTGCTCTCGAAAGAGGGGTGAGTATTGCACCAGGTGCTATGTTTTCGACCAGTTCACAGTTTAATCATGCTTTTCGTTTAAACTCTTCTTTTCAATGGAATGGTCAGACTGAAAAAGGAATGCAAATTATTGGTGAAGGGTGTCGAAAATTACGTCGTAAATAGAACATTAGCGTACGTATTCATCAGTTAAATGGTCATATTGCACGGCATTGAGCAAATATCACTATAAAGTGATGCTAGCCCTCTAATTAAGGGCTAAATTAACGGCTGCAAAGGTAAGTAAACTGCCGGCAATGCCATCATTATAACGGCGTCCTTTATCACTTAATCCGCCTTTTAAACCAATATAAGCGAAAATCGTACCTAAAAAGCCATAGATAAATAGACAAATAGTGATAAATATCCCAGATAAAAGCAGAGATTGCATAGCGATATCATTCTGGTTATTGATAAAATTTGGTAAAATAGCCAGATAGACGAGTAAGCCTTTCGGATTAAGAAAACTCGTTAAAAAGCCCTTGCGAAAGAGATGTGTTTTTTTATCTGCATGTAGTGTGAGTTGGCCTTTTTGGCAGGCAGATATCAGCATTTTGATTGCTAAGTAGGTAATATAAATCACACCTAGCCACTTTAGTAGATAAAAGAAAATGGGAGAAGTTGCCATTATCGTTGCAAGACCCAAAGCACTAAGAATAGCATGTGTGATATAACCTGAAATGACACCGATATTGGCAAACCACGCTGATTTTATTCCTCCCGCTAATCCTTGTGAGGAGATAAAAAGAATATCGGGGCCAGGTGTGCAAATTAAAGGCAGTACTGTAAGGGCAAAGAATAACAAAGTGTTAAATTCCATCTTTTTCACCTGATTGAGCAATTGAAGAAAATATCGTTTTTGCTGTGCAATTTAGCTGAAAAATTATATGATATTTTCGTAAAAATCGGGTTGCTTTGTTGCTAACAAAAATAATTAATTGGCAATAAAATTCCACAAATAGAACTAAGGTTAATCTTTGATGTCAATAAAATTGGATAAGATAGACAAGCATATTTTGCAAGTGTTACAGCGCGATGGCAAAATTCAAAACATCGAACTGGCAAAAGAAGTGGGACTCTCACCATCTCCTTGTTTACGTCGTGTACGTTTACTTGAAGAGTCAGGTGTGATCACGCGTTATGTTGCCGTATTAGATGGTAGTAAAGTTGATGCAGGATTATCTTTATTTGCGCGAATTTGGTTCAGAGCACAAGATGCTGAAACTATTGAAGAATTTGTAAAGGCGATAAAAGTATTACCCGAAGTGGTTGAATGCCATCTAATGGCGGGAGAATGTGATGCACTTATTCGCATTGTGACAAAAGATCTCGCCACTTATCGCCGTTTTCACGCTGATTATTTAACACAAATTCCTAGCATTCAAAGCATAAAAACAGAAGTACCCATGGAGACGGTAAAAGTGAGTTTTGCTTTACCATTGCAGTAATACTCTATTTGGTGAAGGTAATAATCATCCAATAGAAATTATGTTATTAAGCGTCTTTTAAGGACTGAGCTCTGCATTCAACAGGACTCAGTCCTTTTTCTTTTATTATTTATGGGCGTAAAAAAACTTGAGGTTGAGATAACTCAGGATGAGTATTAACACTGACCTCGGCGCCATACCATTTTTCAATATTCTCAGCGGTGAGTACATCTTGAGGTGTACCTTCGCAAACTAATTTTCCCTGATGCAGTAATAAAATACGATCAGCATAAAGGGAGGCGAGGTTGAGATCGTGCAGAACACAACACACCATCAAATTTTGCGTTTTGACCAGTTGCTTTAATAAACGCAAACTTTGTTGCTGGTGGTAGAGGTCAAGTGCCGATGTGGGTTCATCAAGAAATAGCGCAACATTCTCAGGTGTCGGTTGCCAAAGTTGAGCAAGCACTCTAGCAAGTTGCACTCTTTGTTGCTCTCCACCTGATAATTGACGGTAATCTCTTGTTTTAAGCTTTAAACAATTGGTTTGTAATAGCGCGGTTTCTATTGCGATTTGTTTATGTTTTTGCCCATGTGGCGCTCTTCCCATAGCGACGACTTCTTCTACAGAAAAAGAGAATGATAGCTGGCTGTTTTGTCGCATAACAGCACGGTTTTGCGCTAATAATTGACTATTCCACTGTGAGTAAGTTTTCCCTTTAAAAAAACATTCTCCTTGTGTCGGGGGAGTATAGCCGGTCAATAAACGTAATAATGATGATTTCCCAGCACCATTCGGACCAATGATTGTGACAAGCTCACCGGTATTAAGTGCAATAGAAACATCCTCAAGAATAGTTTTATTGCCGATTTTATAGCTCAAGTTATTGCCATATAATAATGGAGTGTGTTGATTTTCCATCATGACATGCGTCCTGCTGGTTGTCGTAAAATAAGCCAAAGAAAATAAGGTCCACCAAGAAGTCCGGTAATAAGTCCTACAGGAATTTCCGCAGGGGATACCAAGGTTCTTGACAGGGTATCTGCGGCTAATAAGAGTATTGCTCCCCCTAATAGGGTGGCCGGTAATAACCAAATATGGTTACTGCCTAATCGCATACGAATAAGGTGGGGCACCACAAGACCAACAAACCCAATAACACCACTTAATGCAACGGCACAACCGATTAAAATGGCACTGAGTAGTAGTAAAATAAATTTTGTTTTTCTTACATTTAACCCTAAATAATGTGCTTCTTCATCACCGAGTTGTAATAGGTTAAGTTTATGACCTTGCCAACAGGCTAATGCACTAATGGGAATAATCACGAGAGTTGCAATCGCCAAGGTGTTCCAGTCTATTTTACTTAAAGAGCCCATCATCCATAGTGAAAATTGGCGCAGTTGCTGATCTGTGCTGATATAGCTCAATACACCAATAAAAGACATACAAAGTGCATTAATGGCAATTCCCGCTAGGAGCAATCTTGCCAAGTTACCATCACTTAATTGATGCAATGAAAAAATAATCATTGCCACTATTAAGCCGCCAATAAAGGCGGCAATAATATGACTGTAGAAAGAAAATACGGATAAAAAAGAGAAGGGTAAAATAATCACAATAGCGACCATTAGCGCAGCACCACTGCTAATACCTAGTAATCCAGGATCGGCAAGTGAGTTTCTAAATAGTCCTTGCATGATGGTGCCTGATATGGCTAAAGCGCCACCGACGAGAATAGCTAATAGTACTCGAGGTAAACGAATATCAAGCCAAATTTGCCACTCTATATCATCAAAAGAGCGATCCCATAAAGTACTAAATGAGAGTGCTAGCGGGCCGCTATTAACAGAAATAAGCGTAATGATGGTAAATAAGATGAGTAAAATGGCAATACTCATCCACGGTGAGCGAAAACGAGACATTATTGCTCCAATGCTTGACGAATTTGTTGCATAACTTTGGGGGTTGATAAGGTAAAGCCTAATAAACCCATATCATCAACAACGATATAGCGCTTATTTTTACCTGCGGGGGTGTACTTTATGCCGGGCAAGTCCCACAGTTTTTCGATACCTCCAATACCTTTTATTCCCTCTTTAGTAACCAACAAAATATCAGGCTGGCTGGCAATAACCCCTTCTTGTGACAGTAAGCGGTAACTACTAAAACCTTGCATAGCATTTTTTCCGCCTACCAGTGTGATAATCGTATCTGCAGCAGTATTTTGACCGGCAGCCATAGGGGCAACACCACCATGGCTCATGATATAAATAATTTTTTTATCAATAGGCGTCGTGGCAATTTGATTAATAGATTGAGTGAGCTTTTCTTTTAATTGCTGACTCTCTGTTTCTTTTTGTAAGAGGGTTGCAATGGCATCGATTTTTTCATTAATGGCTTCTAATGAACGTGTACCCGTAATAGTTTCAACAGGTACACCTGCTTTTTCGATACGACGTAATGCAAAAGAAGGGCGAGCTAATTCGCTAGCAATAATCAGCGTCGGTTTAACCGAAAGAATACCTTCAGGATTGAGCATGCGCATATAACCCACATCGGGTAATGATTTAACTTGCTCTGGTACTAAACTCGTACTATCTCTAGCAATGACCTGATCACCTGCACCTAATGCAAAAACAATTTCAGTAATATCACCACCAATAGTGACAATACGTTGTTTAGCGAGGCTGGTGAATGTCATCAAACTACACAGGATCAAAAGAAGCCATTTTTTCATTGAGCTATCCTTCTATTAAGCTATTTTAGCAAGAGCGTTGAGTTGCTCACGCCATTGTTGTTGTTCTTTTGTTCCCTCAGTGCGTTGTCCATAGAGCTGAGCAATCTGTTGACCTTTGCTATCAAATAGTTCAAGACTTGTGACAAAACCATCTTGGGTTGGCTTACGAGTGATCCAGCTTTCCACAATTTCACTCTCAATTAAATGCAGTGTAAATGCAGGATTAAAAATGTTAATCCATACTTGTTCACTATTTTCAAATTGATGAGGTACTAAACGATCAATTTTACCGGTAAAGATCTGTACACAACCTCGATTTCCCACGAAAATCATAATTTCATTTTGTACTTCTTTCGCCAGTGCTAATAATGTTTTTAAGGCACTATTATCTACTTGATAAGCTAAATCATCACTGACCGCTTTGAACGCTTGCTGGCGACTGAGATTATTTTCTTGCAGGATTTTAAAGAATTGATGAACGTCAGTCATCGAGCGCCATTGCTGTTCTAACTGTTGTGCTAATGCCGTTGTTACCGGTGCATCAGTAAAAGATTTAGCGGGGGTAATCTCTAATACGGGATTTTCTGGTGATAAATAAGTATCGATTAAGGTATTCCATGCGTCCATATGAGTATTATCAGTGGTATACACTTTATGGAGAGAATCACCATGAAGATCAAAGAATTGAATACTATGACGAATGCCACGAGCCGTCTCTTCGGTTAATGCAAAGATACTTGCCCAATGAGAGAAGAAAAAGCGTAAATCGAGGGCTCGAGGGTTTAAGATCAATCCTGCATGATCGTTAAAACGAGCATTGGTATATTCACCAAGATGTTCATGAACCGCAATTTCATTACGAGTAATGGCTTTCACTTCGCCTACGGTTGCGAGAGCGGTTAAAATATCACGAACATCACCATGTAAGCGTTTAGCATCGTGCCCAACACGCGCGTGAGTAAGCTCAGCTTCACTTACATTAAGGTAAGTTGCTAAATCACGCGCATAAGATGCTTTTTTTTCATTTTTTGCTTGCAGGTAGCTCTCATAAAGAGGTTTAGTCACGGAAACTCCTATTGTTTCGTTTATTTTATTGTTAATTACCATTGATAACTCACCAGTACTTTTGCATTGCGCCCCTCTTGAGGAATACCCGCAGAAGAGTAGTATTTTTTATCAAATGCATTACCCAGTACCAGTGAGGTTGTTAGCCCTGTTAATGAAGCACTACCTTCATAACGGAGGTAGAAATCATTGACACCATAACCCGCTTGTTGGCGATTGGTCGGGCGATTAAAGCGATCATGTTTTGTAAAATCTGTTTTTTTAGTAAATTGTCCCACCCAACCTACGGAAAAATCACTATTGGGTACGGGAATATCGAGGCGACTGGTTAATGTATCTGGCTCAATAGAGGTAATAGAGGCATTACTGGCATTATCTTTTCCTTTTGTATGGTTATAAGCCAAATCCCAACTAAAGAACTTCGATTGATAATTCATCTCGATATCCCAACCCCAAATAGTTGCTCTTGGAATATTCGTCGATTGTGTATATCCCTGAAAAATAGCGACATCTGTATCAATATAATCTTTTGCACGCGTATTGAAATGGGCAGCTTTAATTTTCAGATTATCATTATTAGATAATAAGTCGTCGAATTGAAAACCGAACCCGTATTCAGTTGTTGAATTGGTTTCGGGCTTTAAATTAGGGTTAGGGCGCCAGTAATTGGTTGGTGCTCCGGGGAATGGGGCATCAAAATGTTTAGCATCGTTATACATCTCGCCAATTGTTGGTGCTCTAAAAGCTTGAGCATAAGAGGTATAAAGCATTAACCAATCTGTGGGTGTAATACTAACGGCTCCTTTTGATGACCATTTATCAGCGCTGATGTCATCATAACGATCATTTTGACTGCTATATTTATCAAACCTTGTACCGACGATGAATGAAATGGGTACATCACGTAAAGTCATTTCATCTTGTAACCAGCCTGACATAAAACGAATATCTGCTTTAGGGAAGCTTTCGGCATTTGCACTGGGTGATTGCTTTTGCTTATAGATCTCACCGCCATAAGTTAAAGCGTGAGCAGCAAAGGGGTAGGTGGCTAATTGAGTACGATTTTCAAGTTTAATGCCATAGGTTTTTTGCTCTCTACCTTCAAATCCTTTTTGTTGTGTTTTCGCATTAATATCTACCTCGCTGTAATAGGCTTGTGTTTTTAGGTTAATCCATGACATATCACTAGGATGATATTGATAGGTTAACTGTGCATCTTTTTGTGTTGTAGTACGATTTGTCGCTACATTAGCCGGTGTTGGGTTATTGGCGAGTTGTGGATCCTTAGGCTGTTGTGCGTTGTTATGATAATAGCGTAATTGGCCACTTAACGTATTGCTATCATCAATAAACCAACGTCCTTTAGATAATAAGTTAATGATTGTTTCATCGTTTTGCGCACGATAACCGCCTCCATAGCGAGTTGTACCTTTATCACGAGCGGAGAGGGCGAGTAATCCATCGAAATTGTCTTGTTGACCAAAAGCGGTAATGCCAAATCCTTGACTCTGTTGTGCCGTATTACCAAGGGCTGTAACACGCACACCATCATGTTCATTTTTTGCAAGCAAGTCGCTGGCATCAACGGTATCATATGCCACAACCCCACCGAGGGCACCGCTTCCATATAAAAGTGCTGAAGGGCCACGAACCACTTCAACTTGTTTAATGAGTAGAGGATCGACAAAAATACTGTCAATATGACCTGTATCAGTACCTTGGCGTATGCCATCTACTAGTGTCAAAACACCGTTACTACTGTAGCCACGCATACTGATAGTTTCACCGTTTGTGCGGCCAGCTCCTGATATTGAAATGCCCGGTATATGACGCAACAATTCAGTGGCACTTCCTGCCGTTTCTGTCCAAGCACTGTTATTTTTTATGACGGTCGACATCATTGGTAATGTAAAGCTATCTCGCTCGTTACCTGTTGCATAAACCGTTATTATTTGTGTGTTTCTCTCCCCGCTATTTTTTTCTCCATAGATTTGATTTTTATTTTCAGCGAATGCACTGCTAATCGCTGTTGCAACAACTAAAACACTCACCTTTATGCATCGCGATGATTGAGACATACAGGTCGATCTCCGTTATTAAAATGGGCTGCTAAACTCAACAGCCCGTTATGATAAAAATCATTGCTCTTTTTATTGTTTACCAGCGATAACTGACAGACATTTTGATATTTCTAGCTTCTTGAGGCACACCTACCGTTGAGTAATACACTTTGTTGAATGCATTATCGAGTACCAATGAGGCTTGTATATCATTATTATTGGATTGATAGTTGACTGCAAAACTATGCACACCATAGCCGGGGTATTGCTGAAGATCTTCTTTTAATCGAGTAGTCACTTCCTCTGAACCAGGGTATTTATGTGTGCCTTTTTTGGCCGTTGGACCGGCAAACTTTCCTGACCAAGCAACAGAAAATGGTGTTTTGATAATGGGTACATTTATAAAAGCGGTTAATGTTTCAGGACGCACCATTGAAATAGTCTCTAGAGACGACAGTTCCAAGGTTTTAGTTTGATTGTAATTTACCCCCATAGCGATGTATGGATGAGAATATAGCAATCTTAAATCAAAGCCGTGAATAAGCGCTTTAGGCAAGTTAACTGATTGAAATAATAAAGGTTCACGAGCATCTTTAATGGGAGATAACGCAATATGACTATTTTTTAATTGGATAGGCTTACGACTATGATACCACTGTTGATAAGTAATGTGGTCAATTGATTCAGTGCTGTAATATGAAGCTTTAATGTTTAGCTGGTCATTGGTAAAAAGCAACGCATTTTTTTGTAAATTGATACCATGTTCCCATGTTCTATTCGTCTCTGGTTCTAATGTGGAATTTGGAACCCAACGAGCATCATAGCTTTTCTTAAAAGGGGAAATTATAGTGAAATGTACTGAGTCGTTATACATTTCGCTTAAAGTCGGCGCCCTAAAGGCAACAGAATAAGAAGAATAGATCTGTAACCATTTGGTCAGTGTGAGACGTAACGCAATATTTTTAGAAATATTTTGATATGTTTCTTGATATTTGTCAGCGGAGGTCATGTCTCCTTTTTTATTTAAGTCTTTGTAGTAATCTAAAGTTTTACTGTTATCAGGGACATTTTGATAATAGTTGTAACGAAGACCCGCAATTAAAGTAATGGGGAATAGTGGGGTACTTAACGTGTTATGAACCCAACCTGAGGCATTATCCATATGTGATAAAGGGAAATTTTTAGCCTTATTATTCGATACCATCTTCTGTTTTTCAGCATCAATGCCGATAATCACAGATTGAGTCAACCTATCTTGAAAGTAATTTAAATTAAAGGCGTTTTCTACTTTCATACCATAGGTATATTGGGTACGTTTTTCAGAATTACCTAGCACACTTTCTATGTCTGGATATATTTCTTTGCGTGTATCCGTCAGAAACGTATGCGCAATTTTAAACTGAGAATAATAAAGTTGAGTGGTCAGATCGAGCCAATCATAATTATTTGGATTTAAATGATAGGTGAGTGAGATATCATTTTGTTTGGTGGCTCGATACATATTGTTACTGTCTCTTTTTCCATATCCCCCCATTCGATTTAAAACTTCTCTTTGCTCTCCTGCATTATTATATTGACGGGCAGAAAAAATAACGGTTTGTTCCTCTGTAGGGTAAACATAGGCTTTTGCAAAATAATTTTTGATACGTTCGTGGTTATTTAATATTGAGTCATCAGCAATACGTATCGGGCCACGCTCTCTTTGGCTATAAGCCAATAACCCTTCCACTAACTGATGTCTACCTGCGATCACACCACCATAAGAAAAATGTTTATCCGCAGAAGAGAATGAGCTAAATAATTTAGCACCAAGGTTTTTATTGGCGTCTAATAATTCATTTGGATGGAGAGTTGAGAACGAAACAACGCCACCTAGCGCGCCACTTCCATGTTTAACCGAAGAGCCACCATGTTTGACTTTAACGCGCGAAATAAGCGAGGGTTCAATAAAAAGGCCACCAAGCTTGTTCATAGTATTATCAATAGGTTGATGAATACCATCCACAAAGATTTTGACACCTCTTTGATCGTAACCACGCATCATAATATTGCCACCATTGGCGATCCCCGTTCCTGATACGGTGATCCCCGGGATTTGTTTTAACAATTGCCCCGTGGTAGATGCGGTTTGAGCTTGTGCTGAACGGGTATCGACGACAGATTGAAAATCCGTTATTTGATTGTCTTGTTGCCCAATAACAGTCAATGTATCTGTCTCTACTTTTTCAATATGAGCAAAAGTAGTCGGCGCGTATAACAGACAAATTGCTGTAGCTAATGTGGAGTATTTGAAATTTCTTTTCAGCATAGACATACCATTAATATCCATAAAAGTCCTTGTATATGGAGTGAATTAGCTGGCTGCCTAGCAAAATAGGTGGCTTGCGAAAAGGGATTAAATAATTATTTTGTTAGGATAAGTTTTCCTGTTTTTGTTTGGCGTAACTGATACAACTCTCCGTTATGTTGAATATAAACCACGCCCGATTTACCCAGTAATTCTATGCTATTTATAGATTGAATGACTGGGGAGCTTGTTTCACGTGTTATCGATGAATCGTTTAAATTATGAACATTTTTATTCATTTCAATAGCAATACTGATAGAGGTTATGATTATGATAATCATTATCGTTATCAGAATATTTTAGACAAGCTTTTTTTAACGTAAACGTCTAAATTTAAGATGATTAGTAACAAAAGAACAACAAAAATAGGGTGTTAGAATAAAAATCATACAGTTGATTAGCGTGGGAGAAGATAAAGCTTAATCTTAATGAAGATGGATAACGACTTTTTGTGTAAGTTAAAAAGGAGAGGTAAAACTCTCCTTTTTGGCGATATTATTTAAATCGACTTTCAACCGCTTGAGCTAATAATTCCAGTAATTGTTCGGTATCTTCCCAACTGAGACAAGGATCAGTGATAGATTGTCCATAGGTCAGCCCCTTATCTGCTGTGACTTTCTGTGATCCCTCTTGTAAAAAGCTTTCTGCCATAACACCAACAATAGCTTGTGAACCATCCGTAATTTGTTGAGCGACATTGCGTGCAACTTCAAGTTGGCGACGATGAATTTTTTCACAATTACCATGGCTAAAATCGATGACCAAGTGTTCAGGTAAATCAAGTTGTTTCAGTGCATCAACAGCATCTGCTACATCACTGGCATGATAATTAGGCTTTTTACCGCCACGCATAATAATATGACCGTAGGGATTTCCGCTGGTTTGGTAAATTGTCATACGTCCCGTTTTATCAGGTGATAAAAAGGTGTGACTGGCACGAGCGGCACGAATGGCATCTATCGCAATGCGTATATTACCGTCAGTGCCATTTTTAAATCCCACAGGGCAAGAGAGGGCGGAGGCCATTTCACGGTGAACTTGACTCTCTGTTGTTCTTGCCCCGATTGCTCCCCAGCTGATTAAATCTGCAATATATTGTCCCGTGACCATATCAAGAAATTCAGTGGCTGTGGGGAGTCCTAATGCGTTGATCTCAATTAGCAGTTTCCTTGCAATACGAATGCCTTCATTAACATTACAAGAGTTATCAAGGAAAGGATCAGAAATAAGGCCTTTCCAACCAATAACGGTACGCGGTTTTTCAAAATAGGTTCTCATCACGATTTCTAGACGGTCATGAAAACGCGCTTTTTGTTGATTTAGTTTTGTTGCGTACTCTTTAGCTGCCTTGGGATCATGTATAGAGCAAGGGCCAATAATAACTAATAGTCGTTTATCTTCACCAGTGAGAATAGCTTCAATGCGTTGACGGGCAGAAGTGATATTACTGATAATCTCTTGTGAGATGGGTAACTCATTAGCTAACGTTTCCGGCGTTACTAGGCTGGCTAAAGCCTTTGTCCGTAATTCGTCTGTTTTTAACATAATTTATCTCAATAAAAATACAGGGTAAGTCTACCCAGTGATTAAGATCACAATAAACGAAATTCAGCTAATTTCAACACTGTTATTGGTGAAAAATAAATAAAAAATGACTTACTGTCTCTAGAACATTCTTCTGGCTAATCCCATAGAATCAATTACCTTAGTGGAAATTTCTTCAACAGAGTAGTTTGTCGTATTTAGGTAAGGAATGTTATTTTTCCTAAATAGCGCTTCAACTTCCGCTAATTCAATACGACATTGACGAATAGATGCATAACGACTGTTTTCACGACGTTCGCTACGGATAGCAGCAAGGCGTTCTGGAGCAATGGTTAAGCCAAACAATTTATGTTGATACTCTTTTAATTCAGGAGGCAATTTTAAAAAATCCATATCATCAGCAGTAAAAGGGTAATTAGCCGCTTGAATGCCAAATTGCATCGCTAAATATAAACTGGTAGGGGTTTTACCGCAGCGTGAGACACCGATTAAGATCACTTGCGCCTGGTCGAGATTGCGTAAAGAGATCCCATCATCATGAGATAAAGTGTATTCAATAGCAGCAATTCGAGCATCATATTTGCTGAGATTTTTTTCCGTTAAACCGTGCGTTTTATTTAATTGAGGTAGCGCTTGAACGCCAATTTCTTTTTCTAAGGGGAGAACTAAGGACTGCACAATATCCTGACAGAATCCTTCACTACTATTTATTATTCGTTTTACGTCAGGACTAATAATAGAGTAGAAAACCAGAGGCTTGGCGCCACTTTTTTTATAAATTTCATTAATCTTATTTTTTATTTCTTCCGCTCTTTCTACAGAAGATACAAAAGGTAAGGTATAGCTTTTCATTTTTAATGGGAATTGTGAGAGTACCGCATGGCCTAAGACTTCTGCGGTAATAGCGGTGCCGTCAGAGATAAAAAAAACAGTTCTATCAACAAGTTCATTATTATCACAGTTAATTGAATTCAAACTTAATATCATTCCTCTCACCTTTTTTTTAGCTGAATTAGCAATTCAGACAATATTATCTATAGTATTTTTAGTGATTATAAAGGATAAAAAAATAAAGTTTTCTGGTTGATCGATTCACCTTTCTATATTCTCCATAACATTGTGATACGCTTATTTATGTTGTCGTTTTGACAGCGGGTTTTTCTTTTTTTTCTCTCTCTCATTTGTTTAAAAAAGGATTGTTCTCAATGTCCAGCAATAGCCTCACCCCGTGCAATGTACTTTGGTATAACCAATTGGGTATGAATGACGTTGATCGTGTTGGTGGGAAAAATGCTTCCCTCGGTGAAATGATCACTAATCTTGCGGAACTGGGTGTGTCTGTTCCTAATGGATTTGCCACCACAGCGCAAGCGTTTAATGATTTTCTGGAACAAAGTGGTATTAATCAGCGTATTTATGAGTTGCTCGATAGTATTGATGTTGATGATGTTAATCAATTAGCACAAGCGGGTAACCAAATTCGCCAATGGGTGATTGATACACCTTTTACCCCTCAGTTTGAGAAAGATATTCGTGATGCTTATCAGACCTTAAGTGAAGGTGAATCTGAAGCCTCATTTGCAGTACGATCATCAGCAACCGCTGAAGATATGCCTGATGCTTCTTTTGCCGGCCAACAAGAGACATTTTTAAACGTTCAAGGTATCGATGCAATTTTAGTTGCGATTAAACACGTGTTTGCTTCACTGTTTAATGATCGCGCAATTTCTTATCGTGTTCACCAAGGCTATGATCACCGCGGTGTTGCTTTATCTGCAGGTGTCCAACGTATGGTTCGCTCTGATTTAGCTTCATCAGGGGTGATGTTTACTATTGATACTGAATCAGGCTTTGATCAAGTAGTCTTTATTACCTCTGCTTATGGTTTAGGGGAAATGGTGGTTCAGGGGGCAGTTAACCCAGATGAATTCTATGTTCATAAACCAACTTTGGCGAAAGGTTTACCGGCAATTGTGCGCCGTAACCTAGGTTCTAAAAAGATCCAAATGGTTTATGCCGATAGCATTGAGCATGGTAAACAAGTCCGTATTGAAGATACGCCAGAAGCATTGCGCAATCGTTTCTCTTTAACTGATGATGAAGTGCAAGAGCTAGCAAAACAAGCGGTATTGATTGAACAACATTATGGACGTCCAATGGATATCGAGTGGGCTAAAGATGGTCATAATGGTCGTCTATATATTGTTCAAGCGCGTCCAGAAACAGTTCGTTCTAACCAACAAGTTATGGAACGCTATCAGTTAAATGAAACAGGCACTGTGATTGTAGAAGGTCGTGCAATTGGTCATCGTATTGGTAGTGGTACGGTTAAGGTTATCCATAACTTAAGTGAGATGGATAGAATAGAGGCGGGTGATGTGTTGGTCACCGATATGACAGATCCTGATTGGGAGCCTATCATGAAAAAAGCCTCTGCGATTGTGACTAATCGTGGTGGAAGAACATGTCATGCGGCAATTATTGCTCGTGAATTAGGTATTCCAGCAGTGGTAGGTTGTGGCGATGCGACGGAGTGTATTAGCGAAGGGCAAGTGGTCACCGTCTCTTGTGCTGAAGGGGATACCGGATTTGTTTATGATGGGAAACTCGATTTTTCTATTCAAAGCTCCGCAATCGATAACATGCCAGAACTTGGCTTAAAAATCATGATGAACGTCGGTAATCCTGATCGCGCCTTTGACTTTGCTGGGTTACCAAATGATGGGGTAGGCCTTGCGCGTTTAGAGTTTATTATCAACCGTATGATTGGTGTGCATCCTCGCGCTTTACTCGAATACGAAGATCAAACAGATGCACTAAAAGCTGAAATTGATGAAATGATGGCGGGTTATGCATCACCTGTTGAATATTATATTGGTAAATTAACCGAAGGTATCGCAACACTCGCTGCAGCATTCTGGCCAAAACGTGTCATTGTTCGCTTGTCTGATTTTAAATCAAATGAGTATGCAAACTTAGTCGGTGGCGATCGCTATGAGCCTGATGAAGAAAACCCTATGTTAGGTTTCCGTGGTGCGGGTCGTTACGTATCGGATGATTTCCGTCGTTGTTTTGCACTCGAGTGTGAAGCAGTGAAACGTGTGCGTAATGAGATGGGATTAACTAACGTGGAAGTGATGATCCCATTTGTACGTACGGTGCGCCAAGCAGAAGAAGTGATAGATGAGTTAGCACGTAATGGTTTAAAACGTGGTGAGAATGGCTTAAAAGTGATTATGATGTGTGAAATTCCATCCAATGCTTTATTAGCCGATCAATTCTTGGCTCATTTTGATGGTTTCTCTATCGGCTCTAATGATATGACTCAGTTAACATTGGGCTTAGATCGTGATTCTGGTGTCGTCTCATCACTGTTTGATGAACGTAATGATGCGGTAAAAGCGCTATTATCTATGGCAATTCAATCAGCGAAACGTCAAGGTAAATATGTCGGGATCTGCGGACAGGGCCCTTCTGACCATGAAGATTTTGCACAATGGTTAATGGAAGAGGGTATTGATAGCTTATCTTTAAACCCAGATACCGTTATTAAAACCTGGGTGAAATTAGCACAACAATAATTATATTATTATTGAATAATTAAAAGCTCACAAAATAATGTGAGCTTTTTTTATACTATTTATAAATAATAGATAAAAAAAAAGCCTATCATGGGCTGACAGGCAAAGACTACACACAGCAATATTTTATATACTTTGGTCTCGCCTTTTAATCTATTAATAAAATAGGCAAAACCATTAATTAAATGAAACATTCGTTTCGATGAGATTTATATTAAGAGAAATGAGTTAATTATTCTCTAAGAATTATCTCAATCAAAAAAATATTAGGATATTAAGAAGTGAATATAACTCGCTGGTAGCAAACAGGTTTAAAAAAATAAGAATTGTTTCAAATTGTAAATTTCAAGATATAAAAATAATAAAATACTCATAAATTGATAATCTTTATTAAAGTTTTAAGTAATACTTATAAAGCATGTAAGTGTTGATACTTACATGCTTTTATATTATTTACTCTTTTTCTATAAAGTTTTTATTCATAAATTCTACAGTTTCTGTTAAATCTGGATCGGGTTTAGGAACTTCATTGATCCACGCATTCAATAAACTGTGTGCTACGGCTAATACAACAGGGCCAATAAACAGACCAATCATACCGAGTGTTAAAATACCACCGATAACACCGGTCAAAATCAGTACCATAGGTAGGTCAGCTCCCATTTTGATGAGGAATGGACGTAGTACACCATCCATCGTCGCCACAATCCCACCCCAAATGATCATGACGATACCCCATGTAGTATCACCGGTCCAAAATAGCCATAGAATAGAAGGAACCAGAACGAACAAAGGTCCTAATTGCGCAAGGCAGCAAATAAACATCAATACCGTTAACACTGTGGCATAAGGCACACCCGAAATACCTAAGCCAATACCACCAATAACGGCTTGGATCAGCGCAGTTAACACCACACCCAGCGCCACTGCGCGAATTGACATGGAGGCTAATAAAATGGCTGCATCACCCCGTTGTCCGGCAAGACGCACAGCAAAATGGCGTAACCAAGCAACAACATTTTCACCTTGTAAAAAGAGTAATCCTGAAAAAAGTAACATGACAACTAAGTGAAGCGCAAAACGGCCAATATTTAAGGCTTGTGCAAAGAACCAATTTGCTGCTTGTCCAATATAGGGTTGGATCTTCGCCATTAAGGCATTACCACCAGAAACGAGAATAGAGTGCCAAGTTTCATAGAGCGTATTACCAACCATGGGGATCTCTTTTAACCATAGTAGTTGTGGTGGTTGAATATCTGAAGGTGATTTTGCTAGTTCAATCAATGGAGCACTGTTATCAATAACACTACTAATTAACAAAATAATCGGAATGACGAAAATCAGTAATATTAAAATCATCATGATCATGGTTGATAGCCAGCGATATTTTACTCGTTTTTCTAAAATAATGAGTAAAGGCCAAGTGGCAACCACTATCATGCCAGCCCAAATAAAACCAACGATAAAAGGATTCAGGATCCAAAAACTACCGATAATAAAAAAAGAAATAAAAAGAACGGTGAATAAAATTTTGGGTATATCTGTATGGATCTGCGGTTTTTCCATGATTTTAAATCCCTACACGAATAAAATGCTAAAAGCAGATGAATAAACATGGCAAATATCATGTTGTTTATGTCACTACGCAATTTGCCAGAATTGTATGATAAGGTGAACAGGTATCGGTCTGAAAGTGCAAATTCAAATTATTGCACCTCTTGGCATACATTGAGATAGTTTTAATAAAGCAATGTGGATAAATTAGATTAAAGAGCTATAACAAATGATCCCACGTATATCGCAAGCACCGCAAGTCAGTGAACTCACAACCGAATTTTTAAATACACTCCGACAAAATGGTTTTACAGGTGATATATCGAGCACTTATGCCGATAGACTCACTATGGCAACAGATAACAGTATTTATCAGTTGCTACCACAGGCGGTTATTTTTCCTCGTTCCACAGCGGATGTGACTATTGTAGCACGTTTAGTGGATGAACCTCGTTTTCATTCCCTCTCTTTGACACCAAGAGGTGGCGGAACCGGCACTAATGGTCAAGCGTTAACCGAGGGGATCGTGGTGGATTTATCTCGTTATATGAAACGTATTATTGAGATAAACCCAGAACAGCGATGGGTAAAGGTAGAAGCCGGTGTGATAAAAGATGAACTTAATCTGTTTTTAAAACCCTATGGCTTCTTTTTTGCGCCAGAACTGTCTACCAGTAATCGTGCGACATTAGGGGGAATGATCAATACCGATGCCTCAGGGCAAGGCTCTATGGTATATGGCAAAACCTCCGATCATGTATTAGGCGTCAGAGCCGTTTTACTAGGCGGAGAATTGCTTGAAACTCGCGCGATGGACAGCGCTTTAGCTGAAACTATTGCGAAAGAAGATTCTGCTGTTGGTCGGATATATCAAACGGTATTATCCCGTTGCAAAGCACAACGTCAGCTTATTCTCGAAAAATTCCCTAAACTGAATCGCTTTTTAACGGGCTATGATTTACGCCATGTGTTTAGCGATGACATGAAGCATTTTGATCTTACGCGTATTCTAACCGGCTCAGAAGGGACTTTGGCCTTTATTACCGAGGCAACACTCGATATTACCCCCATTCCAAAGCAGCGCAGTTTAGTGAATGTGAAGTATGACTCATTTGATTCCGCATTGCGTAACGCGCCGTTTTTAGTAAAAGCAAAGGCGCTTTCTGTTGAAACTGTTGACTCCAAAGTATTAAACCTTGCTCGAGAAGATATTGTCTGGCATTCCGTTAATGCATTGATTACGGATGTGCCCGATAAAGATATGCAAGGGCTAAATATTGTTGAGTTTGCCGGTGATGATAAAACACTGATTGCCTCACAAGTGGAGGATTTATGTCAGCGCTTAGATAAGCTGATGAATAATGGCGAAGGGGGCGTTATCGGTTATCAGGTTTGTGATAACCTCGCCGATATTAACCGTATTTATGCCATGCGTAAAAAAGCAGTAGGGCTATTAGGTAATGCTAAAGGGCATGCTAAACCCATTCCTTTTGTTGAAGATACTTGTGTGCCACCAGAGCATTTAGCGGATTATATTACTGAATTTAGGGCATTACTTGATAGTTATCAGCTCAATTACGGTATGTTTGGTCATGTTGATGCTGGCGTATTGCATGTGAGACCTGCTTTAGATATGTGTGATCCGCAACAAGAACAACTCATGAAAACCATTTCTGATGAAATTGTTGCATTAACGGCGAAATATGGTGGCTTACTATGGGGGGAGCATGGAAAAGGCTTTAGAGCGCAATATAGTCCAGAATTCTTTGGCGAAACCCTTTATCACGAATTACGTCAAATAAAAACGGTGTTCGATCCTCGAAATAGACTTAACCCAGGGAAAATATGTCCTCCTCTCGAGGTTGAGGCGCCAATGAAACAGGTCGATGCTATTAAACGCGGCACATTTGATCGCACCATTCCTGTATCGGTTCGCGAAGATTTTCGCGGTGCGTTAGAGTGTAATGGTAATGGATTATGTTTTAACTTTGATGTTAAAAGTCCAATGTGTCCTTCTATGAAAATAACTGGGCAACGTATTCATTCACCTAAAGGCAGAGCGACATTAGTCAGAGAGTGGTTACGTCTACTTACAGAGCAAGGTGTAAGCCCTCAGCAGTTAGAAACAAGTCTTACAAATAACAAACCTAGCTTACGGGGATTGATTGAAAAAACACGCAATACATGGAAAGCTAAACGTGGAGAATATGATTTCTCTCATGAGGTAAAAATAGCAATGAATGGTTGTTTAGCCTGTAAAGCGTGCTCTACACAATGCCCGATTAAAATTGACGTGCCATCATTTAGAGCCAAATTTACTCAGTTATATCATCAACGCTATCTACGTCCGCTAAAAGATCATATTGTGGCAAATGTCGAACTCACCACACCGTTAATGGCAAAAGTACCAAGTCTGTTTAATTTCTTTATTAAGCAACCATTGGTGCAATCGTTGAGTAAACGTACTATTGGTATGATAGATCTGCCTCTATTGTCATCTCCGACATTAAAGCAGCAGTTAGCTGGACATAGCGCGTTAACGATGACCTTGGAAGAGTTAGAGCAGTTATCAGAAAAGCAACGAAGCCATTATGTTATCGTGGTACAAGATCCATTTACCAGTTATTACGATGCTAAAGTAGTTGCTGACTTTATTAAATTGATTGAAAAAATTGGTTTTAAACCTGTGCTATTGCCTTTTTCACCTAACGGAAAAGCACAGCATATTAAGGGATTTTTACAGCAATTTAGTAAAACTGCACAAAAAACAGCAACGATGCTTAATCGAGTTGCACAGTTGTCCATTCCAATGGTAGGAGTCGACCCCGCTTTAGTCCTTTGCTACCGCGATGAATATCGGGAGATATTAGGGGATAAACGCGGTAACTTTAAGGTTCAACTGGTTCATGAGTGGCTAAATCAGTTAGTCAGTGAGCCGATTGAGATCTGCGAAGATGCTGAAAAATGGTATCTTTTTAGTCATTGTACTGAGTCAACGGCATTACCGCAAAGTATGCAACAGTGGCAAGCGATATTCCAACGTTATGGTCAACCACTTGAAGTGGTAACTACGGGGTGCTGTGGTATGGCGGGCACTTATGGGCATGAAGTGAATAACTATAAAAATTCATTGGGAATTTATCAACTGTCATGGGGAAATGCATTGAAAACACTCCCTACAGCACGTTGCTTGTGTACCGGATATTCTTGTCGTAGCCAAGTAAAACGTATTGATAATATTGAGTTAAAACATCCACTACAGGCGCTTTTGGAGATTATGCAATGATATGGAAACGAAAAACAACATTAGGACAACTTAATCATATTAGCCCAAATAATATGGTGGGGCACCTTGGTATAGAACTCACCGCACTGGGTGAGGACTATCTTGAAGGCACCATGCCAGTAGATCAGCGTACTAAACAGCCTTTTGGTTTATTACATGGTGGCGCCTCTGTGGTATTAGCTGAAACCTTAGGGTCAATTGCTGGCTATTTATGCACAGAAGGTGAACAAAAAGTGGTGGGTTTAGAAATTAATGCCAACCATATGCGAGCAGTAAAAGAAGGGTTTGTAAAAGGTGTCTGTAAACCTATTCATTTAGGTCGTACACATCAAGTATGGTCAATAGAAATTTTTGATGACGCTGACCGTAAAGTCTGTATTTCACGTTTAACAACTGCGGTTATTGTTTAATTCGTTAATCAATAATAAACGCCTAAGGTTATTATTTCACTTTAGGCGTTTTTTATTTATTGAAATGAGGTCATGTGAAAAAATTATCTTTATTTAAGTTTAAATTTTAATGATAATTATTATCTTCATTATTATTAATAGTAAGAAAAAATGACATCAACCATTCTAAATTATAAAAGCGTTTTTATTTTAATCGGTAGTTTATTACTTACAGCATGTGATAACGAATCAACTCACAATAAGAGTGAAGAGATAATAAATTATCCTGTACGTACTATGTCGGGGTTTAATATCGCGTATCCAACTTCATTCTCATTAAATAAAGATGATACAGAACACTATTTTCAATTATTACCTGATCATGTCCAAGATGTCACATCACAGATGTTAGTTTATCAAGCCAAACCAGTATGTCAGTTATCAGAAGTTCGTTTAGTTTATTTTAAACTTGACGATATGATGAGTTATGATATTGATACTGGAGCACAGGGTATCGTTGATAATATTTCCACTATTGATGGCATGAAAGAAACTTCAACAACAATAAAGCCTTTCACAGTGTCAGAAATGCCAGCTCGACAAATTTTCTTTGAAGGAAAGTTGTCTAATCAGAAAGTGAGCTATGAAGGGGTATTAATTGCGGATACTAACACAAATCGTGTATGGCAATTACAATTTATTGCTGAAAATAAAAGTAATAATAATCAAGAAGTTATTGATTGCACTAATAGGTATGTGAACTCAATTAGTATCAATCAATAAGTCATAAAAGCACACAATACAATAAGAAGTTATCACAAAAGTGGTGCTATCTTACCTATCAGTATAAGCATAAAAAGAAAATATTTTGCGATTATCAATTGTTGATTTTTTATGCTTTTTCTCTACATTTCAGTGACAAAGGTATAAAATGTATTTGCTTTGCAACTTTTATGCGTATTGTGCGAAATAAAGGAATTTAAAAAAGTTTTATTTTTGTAATGAAAAAAGATAAAAATTGTTACATTTCAATTTATTAAGCGCTATATTTAACAATTAAAAAGCAAAAAAAGAGCAATTTTTAAACGATTTTATAATATCCTTTCAAAAGACAGGGTTGAAGTGATAAGGGTTATCATTACCATTAGAGTCAGGAAAGATATTAATCTCCTTTCGAAATGAGGTCAGTAATGACAAACAATGTTGAAACTTTTTCTCTAAATGATACTGCTTGGCAAGGCATTGTGCTGACTGATAGTGCAGCGAAACATATTTGCCAATTAGTGGAGAAAAACCCTGAAAGTCAGGGACTTTCCTTAAGTATTAAGCCATCAGGTTGTACGGGCTATGGTTATGTTATTGAGCTTGCAGCAGGCCCCACAGAGGACGATCTTGTCTATGAACATAATGGTGCCAAGTTATTCGTTGCATTAAAAGCCATGCCATTCATTGATGGTTTAGTTGTTGATTATGTCCGTGAAGGACTTAATCAGATGTTTAAATTTAATAATCCTAAAGCTCAGAACGTCTGCGGATGTGGTGAGAGCTTTGGGGTATAACATAGTGAAGTCAGATTATGTCTCAGAGCAATGTTGAAATTGGTGATGAAGTTCAAGGCTGGCTCAGTGATCATCACTATAAAGAAGGGTTCTATACCGATATCTCAACCGATACGTTAGATAAAGGGTTGAATGAAGCGGTTGTGCGAGCTATTTCAGCTAAAAGAAATGAGCCAGAGTGGATGCTAGAGTTTCGTCTTGATGCTTATCGTCATTGGCTAGAGATGGAAGAGCCTCATTGGCTAAAAGCAGATTATCCATCGCTGAATTATCAAGATTATAGTTATTATTCAGCGCCATCTTGCGGTGCTTGTTGTGCCAATGGCAGTTGTGCTAGTGGTAACAATGAAGCAGTCTCAACACAAGAAACCCAAGATTATTTAACTAAAGAAGTTGAAGACGCATTTAATCAGTTAGGCGTGCCAGTAAGAGAAGGGCAGTCAGTGGCTGTAGATGCCATTTTTGACTCAGTATCGGTTTCTACCACTTATCGTGAAGAGCTAGCTAAACATGGTGTTATTTTCTGCTCCTTCGGTGAAGCGATTCAAGAATATCCCGAATTAGTACGCCAATATTTAGGTACAGTTGTTTCTAGCCACGATAACTATTTTGCGGCTCTTAATGCGGCGGTCGCTTCTGATGGTACCTTTGTTTATATTCCTAAAGGTGTTCGCTGCCCTATGGAATTATCCACCTATTTTCGTATTAATGCGGCACAAACAGGCCAATTTGAACGTACGATTTTAATTGCGGATGAAGGAAGTTACGTCAGTTACATCGAAGGGTGTTCAGCACCTGTACGTGATAGCTATCAGCTGCATGCTGCCGTTGTTGAAGTTATCATTCATAAAGATGCCGAAGTGAAATATTCCACGGTACAAAACTGGTTCTCTGGCGGTGATAGCGAAGGCGGAATTCTTAACTTCGTCACTAAGCGTGCCCTTTGTGAAGGTGAGAACGCTAAAATGTCGTGGACTCAATCTGAAACAGGTTCAGCGATCACTTGGAAATACCCAAGTGTTATCTTAAAAGGAGATAATTCAACGGCTGAATTTTTCTCAGTGGCACTGACCAATGGTAACCAACAAGCTGACACGGGAACCAAGATGATCCACATCGGTAAAAATACCAAATCAACTATTATTTCTAAGGGTATTTCTGCGGGTAAAAGTCAAAATAGTTATCGCGGTTTGGTGAAAGTGTTACCTGGTGCGCAGAATGCACGTAACTACACACAATGTGACTCAATGTTAATTGGCACAGAGTGTGGTGCTCACACCTTCCCTTATGTTGAAGTCATGAATAACTCAGCACAATTAGAGCATGAAGCGACAACGTCACGTATTGGTGAAGATCAGTTATTTTACTGCCGTCAACGTGGATTAAGTGAAGACGATGCAATCTCAATGATTGTCAATGGATTTTGTAAGGACGTGTTCTCAGAATTACCGCTGGAATTTGCTGTAGAAGCACAAAAATTATTAGCAATCAGCTTAGAACATAGCGTTGGTTAACCATTAACCAAATTCTGGGTATAAAAATACCGAAGGCATATATTATGTTAGATATTAAAAATTTACATGTCAGTGTTGAAGGCAATGAAATTCTTAAAGGATTAGATTTGCAAGTACGTGCCGGCGAAGTGCACGCTATCATGGGGCCAAACGGTTCAGGTAAAAGTACATTATCCGCAACCTTAGCAGGTCGCGAAGAGTATGAAGTTGATGAAGGTAGTGTGACTTTTAAAAACAAAGATCTACTGGAATTAGAGCCTGAAGAGCGAGCGGGTGAAGGTATCTTTATGGCATTTCAATACCCAGTAGAGATCCCCGGTGTCAGTAACCAGTTTTTCTTACAATCCTCAGTCAATGCGGTAAGAGAATATCGAGGCCAAGAGCCGTTAGATCGCTTTGATTTTGAAGATTTTATTGAAGATAAAATCAAACTATTGGATATGCCTCAAGATTTGTTAACTCGTTCTGTTAACGTAGGTTTTTCTGGTGGTGAGAAAAAACGTAACGATATTTTGCAAATGGCTGCCCTTGAACCTGAACTGTGTATCTTAGATGAAACCGACTCAGGACTTGATATCGATGCGTTAAAAATTGTCGCTAATGGTGTCAATAGCTTACGTGATGGTAAACGCGCCTTTATCGTGGTGACTCACTATCAACGTATCCTTGATTATATTAAACCTGATTATGTGCATGTGCTTTACCAAGGAAAAATCATTAAATCAGGTGATTTTTCATTAGCACAAAAATTGGAGGAACAAGGTTATGGCTGGCTTATTGACCCTCAATGAGAAACGTGAAAAACAGCATCAAGTAGAACAGCGTAATCAACAGGCATTAAAACAATTCTCTGCGCTATATCAACAGCGTAAAGGGGAAGATAATTTAAATGCACGTAATCACTGGCTACAAGTGGAAAAAGTGGGTTTTCCAGCTTATCGACACGAAGATTGGCATTATACGCCATTAGATGAGACGCTCAGTCAGCAATATCAAATGTTGCCACCTTTTGAGGTACAAGATTTAATTGAGCAACGGGCGCTCTCATTTGATTGCTACCGTATCGTGATGGTTAATGGTGCATTTTCACCGGCTGAAAGTAGTCAAGATTTTGGTCCATACCAAGTGACATTACTGGATAACCAAAGTGAATTACCGCAAGCCATTAATGGTGAAGTGTTCTTGCATTTAGTTGAAAGTTTAGCGCAACAGCCGCTATTCATTACCTTGAAAAAAGGCGTAGTGGCAGATAAACCGCTTTATATCCTTAATATTACACAAGGTCATGCAGGGCAAGAAGTTAACAGTGCTAACTATCGTTTCCATCTTGATGTTGGCGCTAATGCTCAGATGCAAGTGATTGAACACTATATTAGTAGTGATGGTGAAAACCGTCATTTTACCGGGGCGAGATTAACCGCCACTATTGGTGATAATGCCTCGTTCAACCATATTAAACTTGGTTTTGAAAATGGCATTAGCCAACATTTTGCCCATAACGATTTAAGCATTGGACGAGATGCTCGTGTTAATAGTTATGCATTCTTGTTGGGGAATAAACTGAGTCGTCATCATACTAGCGCTGCACTGACGGGTGAGAACAGTGAGCTATCAATGAATAGTGTGGTATTACCCAAAGCGAACGAAATTGCCGATACTCGTACTTGGCTCGTGCATGGTGAGAAAAATTGCCTAAGCCGTCAATTACATAAAAGTATTGCAATGGATGCAGGGAAAGCCGTATTTAATGGCATGATCACAGTCACCCCTCAAGCGCTGAAAACAGATGGTCAAATGACCAATAACAACTTGTTATTAGGTGATAAAGCACAAATTGATACTAAGCCACAACTTGAGATCTATGCTGATGATGTGAAATGTAGTCATGGTGCAACGGTTGGGCGTATTGATGATGAGCAACTATTTTATCTACGTTCACGAGGTATTGCGTTAAGTGAAGCTCGCAAAATGATCATTCATGCATTTGCTGCCGAATTAACAGAATCATTAGAAAATAGTGTGATCAAAACTCATGTTCTAGAGAGAATAAATCAACGCTTATCAGAGGTATAAAAAGGCATGATGACACATTCCATTGAAAAAGTGCGGGATGACTTTCCTATTCTTTCCCAGCAAGTGAAAGAAAAACCTTTAGTCTATCTCGACAGTGCCGCAAGTGCGCAAAAACCCGCTTGTGTCATGGAGCGTGAAAAACAGTTTGCCTTAACACAATATGCCGCGGTTCACCGCGGCATTCACACATTAAGTGCAAACGCCACCTCCTTAGTGGAGAATGTTCGTAAGCAAGCAGCACATTTCTTAGGTGCAAAGAGTGAAGAAGAAATCGTTTTTGTAAAAGGAACGACAGAAGGGATCAATTTAGTCGCTTACAGTTATAGCCATCGTTTCCTAAATGATGGTGATAACATTATCATTACTGAAATGGAACACCACGCGAATATAGTGCCGTGGTATATGTTAGCAAAACAGTATGGTTTTCATGTCCGTGTTATTCCTCTGCTTGCTAATGGGCAACTCGATTTAGCGCAATTACCCCAATTAATTGATAACAGAACTAAGTTACTGGCGATCACTCATCAGTCTAATGTACTGGGAACCGTCAATCCTATTGCTGAAATTATTTGCCAAGCTAGAGAGTATTCGGCTCAGCAAGGGGGCGAGTTACATATTTTAGTTGATGGGGCACAAAGTGCGATGCATCAAGCTATCAATGTTAGTGCGTTAGATTGTGATTTTTTTGTATGTAGTGGCCATAAACTTTATGGTCCGACAGGGATTGGTTTGCTATATGGCAAAAAAGCGCTACTTGATGAATTACCTCCATGGGAAGGGGGGGGCGCTATGATAAAACATGTGCATATCAATGGTGATATTACCTACGCGGATGCGCCGTGGCGATTTGAAGCTGGAACGCCTAATATTATCGGTATCATTGGCTTAGGGGCAGCTTTGGAATATCTTGCTCAATTTGGTATGGATAAGATTGCTGCATATGAAAATAGCTTAATGCAATATGCACAACAACAATTAACCAAAGTAAAATCATTAACGCTTTATGGTAATGAAGCGCGTCAAGGTGTGATAGCATTTAATTTAGGTAAGCATCACGCTTATGATGTGGGAACTTTTCTTGATAACTATGGTATTGCTATTCGTACGGGTCATCACTGTGCGATGCCAATTATGGACTATTATCAGGTTCCTGCCATGTGTCGCGCTTCGTTGGGATTGTACAATAATAAAGCGGATATTGATGCACTGGTTAATGCGTTGTTACGCATTGAAAAACTATTAGGCTAACAATTAAAAAAGAGGTTATTCATGGCAATTGCGGCTTTGCCTGATGAAGCAAAATTATTACGCAATTTTTCTCGTTGTCAGGATTGGGAGCAACGTTATCTTTATATGATGGAGCTAGGAGAACGCTTACCACCATTAACAGATGAACAAAGAACGGCGGCTAATTTTATTGAAGGTTGTCAGAGCCAAGTCTGGATAGCGGTTGAATTAGATGAGCATAAGCAGCTGATTTTAGCCGGTGATAGCGATGCAGGTATTGTTAAAGGATTAGTGGCATTAGTGATTATTCTTTTTCAAGGTAAAACGGTAGAGCAAGCTCTCGCCACTGATGTTAACCACTATTTCTCGACATTAGCACTGGAAAGTCATTTGACGCCATCTCGTACTCAAGGGCTACACGCTATGGTAACACGGTTAATGAAACGCTTTTCGGAATACACTGTAGCATAAATGTTACCCGATCCCATATTAATGTTCTAAACTGACTTATTATATGATAATCATAACGATGAGAATGTTATCATGATAATAGTCAGTTTATTTTATTGCTAACACACGGGATCAACAATGAAGAAATGGTTAACCTTATTGGGTGCATCGCTGTTAGGGATGAGCAGTCACTTAACTTATGCACATGAATACCTGCTACCTACGGATGGCTCACGTATCATTGGGGAAAATGTTTCTTACACCGTTCCTGATGATAAACGTTCTTTAGAAACGATCGCTGCACAATATCAAGTGGGTTTGCTAAATATGATGGAAGCCAACCCAGGTATTGATCCTCTATTACCCGAAGCGGGCAAAACACTACAAATTCCCTTACAGATGATCTTACCTGATACCGTGCGTAAAGGTATTGTCATTAATCTGGCAGAATTGCGCCTCTATTACTATCCCAAAGAAGGGGGAACCGTTGATGTCTATCCTATCGGTATTGGCCAATTAGGGCGGGAAACGCCTGAAATGGTGACATCTGTTTCTCAATTGATTAAAGATCCGACTTGGACGCCGACAGCCAATATTCGTAAAAATTATGCGGCTAAGGGGATCACGTTACCGGCAGTGGTACCTGCAGGACCAGATAATCCAATGGGGGCATATGCGTTAAGATTAGCGCACAGTCGTGGTGAGTATCTTATTCATGGTACTAATGCCGATTTTGGTATTGGCTTAAGAGTGAGTTCTGGCTGTATTAGATTACGTCCTGATGATATTGAAACACTGTTTAATGTGGTACCCAAAGGCAGTCGGGTTCAAGTGATCAATAAACCGATTAAATTTACTGAGACTGCAGATGGTAAGCAATTTATTGAAGTGCACCAACCACTCTCACAAAATGAAGATGACGATCCCCAGACGATGCCCCTAACGTTTACTAAACAATTTACGGCTTGGTATGAAAGTGGCAAAGTGGATAAAGCAAAAGTGGATGCAGAAATTATTCGTCGTTCAGGTATACCGGTCAATGTAACCGCATATTGATGATAGATATTCAATGATGAAAAAAAGCAGATACTTCATAGGTATCTGCTTTTTATTATTAATTAAAGCTGACTTAACGTTTTCAGCTTATTAAGCAGTCAAATTATTTTTTATAAGTAGTTACTTGGTTATCTAGACGCTGATTAGCACGAGCTGCTTCATCATAAGCGGCTTTTGCTTGAGCGTTAGCTGATTGAACATCACTACTTAGTTGTTGAACTTGCGTATTTAAACGGTTTACATCAGAAGAGATTTGGTCTAATTGTGCGTTGTTGCTAGAAGAACAACCTGCTAATAGGCCTGAAGCCAGAATTACCGCACCTAGTACAATTTTTGCTTTCATTGTGACAACCTCTATTATTAGTTTGTTTAAAGGAACAAGTAGCATTTTGTATGAAGCCACTAGTAAGTATGGCACAGTTATAAGAAAATACAGAATTTATTTATAACTAGCTATAACTACTTACTCTTTATATGACAATATGAAAAATAACCTACAACAAGCAAATAACCAGTATAAAAAATGCGTGTTATTTCACAAAAGATTTTTATTCGTAAAAGTCTGATATAAAAAATTTTTCTCCGTGCTAAACTAATCTAGTTTCTATCTAAAGCATTTTACAATGCCTCTTCCAAATTGACCTTAATAAAAACCGCGCTACTTTCATTTTTAAATGACTCAAGTGTGAACTTTTGAAAGTTTAAGTTGTTGTAGCCTCTGAAGAAAAAGATCCCCCGTTCTAAATCAGTTAGCGCCGTCCAGACAGAAAATTCACTAGTATGAAGTTTAGTTAGCGTATCATTACCTAATAGTGGATCAATGGTTGCATCTTTAGGGCGATCGAAGCGATTCATGATATGGGCAAGCTCAATAAGCTGTTTATCAGGATCAGAAACTTTGTGGTAATAGGTTGAATAATAAACTGCACGAATAAATCTATCTACAGAAGTATCTGAGCTAGGTAATGTTGCTAATGCAATACCACTATCAGGTTGGTTGATTTTAATACGACCTAATGTGCTACTGGAAACGTTGATATTAGAAAGATGAGTGTAGTTGTTTAAATTAGTTAAATGCCACGGGAAAATAGGGCCATTGGTCATGCAATAGGTAGGATTATCATAAATATGTAATTTACCATCAGAGACTTCGACAACAATACAATCACCGGTTTTATCATAAAATGCGTAATGGAAAGGGCTTGGTAAGTTACGTAACAATAATAGCTTTTGTGACCAAAAATGGGTTTGGGGGATAATCTCTTTTAACTCTTTAACCGTCGCATATTGTCCTAATGCCCACTCACCAATAGCAGCAATAGGAACAGAGCTTGCGTAATATTGGGGATCGAGATCATCTAACTTAGAGTTAGGTAGCATATTTAAGCTAAAAGAGAGTCCCTGACTATTTACACCTTCAAGTACATCTTTGGTACCCGATAAGTTAATAGGAGCGGTAATAGCCATAAAAGGATATTTAACGCTGTACTTTAATCCGGGGGTTCCATCAGGGGCATTTTGCTGAAAAGTATGACCTTGTGGATAATAAGCTAAGATAGACGTTGGCTCATCAGAAGAAAACTCCATTGTCCGACCATGATAAACACGTTTTTTCTTGTCAGTAATCGCAAGTGTTGTGCAAGCGAAGGGGTGTCGGTTATTTTCTATCATCTTTTTTTGTTCCTTATTAAATCAAATCTAAATTAAATAATTATTA
>NZ_CAWQOK010000129.1:0-73341 GCF_963896075.1 Proteus sp. G4415 | reverse complement strand
ACATTCTATTTTTTATTTTTAATACTCTTTAAATAATAAAGAAGCTACTACTTTATATTCTTTTTATTTATTGGTATTAAATACAGTGATACTTATATAATAATTTTGGGCGAAAAATGAATACAATACAATGTGGTGAAAACACTAAACAAGATTGCGTTATTCAAAAACTCTCTTATTTTTATCCGCAATATCAAATATTAGAAAATAACCAAAAAGCTTTATACATAATCAGAAATAATGCGCTGGTATTACAAAACTGCACAAATACAATAACTATTAACAAAGATCAGATTATTTTCTTACAACAAGGAAATTATACCATAAAAACGCTAGGCAATGAGCCTTGTGAAACAATTTATATTCCTCTTTCTGATGATTTCTTAAGAAATTTCATGTCAAAAAATAGTGATATTCTCAGTAATATCGATAGAGAGGAAAATTTCTCATCGGCTTTTATCTGTTTTGAAAACTCACCTCTGATCCATTTTTGTAGTAATGGTTTTGATTATCTTTCTTCACAAAATTGTCCAGATACTTTTACTCAATTACGTATTGAAGAAATGCTCATTCTATTACTTTCTTCCGAACAAGGTGCCAATCTTATGGCGTTACTACGCCAATTAAGTCATAGGCAAGTTGATCGCTTGAAAATATTTATGGAAAAAAACCATCTAAAAAATTGGAAGCTAAAACAGTTTGCTCGCGAGTTTGGTATGGGTCTCACCACATTTAAAGAGTTATTTAATCATGTTTATGGAACATCGCCAAGAACATGGATATGCGAAAGAAGAATTATTTACGCACATCAATTATTATTAACAACAGAAATGAGTATTGTCGATATTTCTATGGAATCAGGATTCTCTAGCCAATCTTACTTTACACAAAGCTATCATCGACGTTTTAATATGACACCGAGTAAAGCGAGACATCTTAAATTAAAATTATAAAAAATCCGACCTATTATCATAATATCATCGTTCAATTCATCGCTAGAATATGCAAAATTTGTTCTGATGAGTGAAACTATTGTGATAAAGCGACAAACTAATACTAGCAAATACCAATATTATCGTTATTTTAATTTGCTAAAAAAAATGATGGCAGATGAAAATAAGAAAACTGTTGATAATTTATTTAATCTTCAGTTTTCTTTACTTATTACAAATAATGATATAAATGAGAAACAAATTAAAATATTATCTCGTTTATTATGCCGTGAAGCTGTAGACAGTTTATTGCAATCCACATGGTTTTTACGCAAAAAACATTGCTCAGTGCCATTAACTAAAGAAAATATTAATGCCGTAGTAAATTTGGCTGATAAATACCAATCTAATATATCAGATATTAATTGGAACGCTTTAAATGCAAAAATCAACATTGCTGATCATGCACGTTTTATTCAAGCTATCATAAAACCTATTTTTATTTGGTGGGTTGAACATATAACACCGCATATATTTACACTTTATGAGATAAAAAAAGAGCTCGAATATCAAATTAATCAATGTGAAAACATTAAATTATTTGAAGAAAAGGAACCATCAAATATAGCCTCTTCTTTTTTATCTTTAGAAGATATAAAAACAAAATTAGAAGCTGATAAAGCACGGTTCGTCGTGATAGATGATTTGTTGAAAAAGGATATTAAATTAGTTATAGAAGCTTGGGAAAAAGAGCCGGTATTCAATAAAAAAATAAATAATACATTAGAGTACTTACAAAATACACAACCGCATTCTGAGTTATTACAACCATTATGGGATATTTTAATCACTATTCCACAACACCCTGAAAATTGTAAAAAACTAAAACACTGGCTAGTAGAACACTCTTTATGTTTAATTAATGATGAATTTATGTGGCATGTATAAAATATCAGCTCTTCATTATTTATAGAAGAGCTGACAACGGTAATTTATTAAAGGGTGCTATTTGATAGCTAAAATTTCAATTGTCACTATAGACATCGATTCTGGAGGTACTTGCCCTGGGATACCATCTTTCCCATACCCGCCATCAGGTTTAATATAAATTTTAGCTTTGCCATTTAAGCCTGCTTTAGCAACAAAAGTATTAAGAGGCAGTGGAAGTTGACGGTATGGTAAAATTAACGGCTTAGCTTTGTCATAATTAAGTGTTACTGTACCATCGGTTAATTGTTCATGCATAGCGAAAACAACTGTTTTACCTGCAATTGAATCCACAGGTTTCCCTTGTTTTAGGATTTTAAAGTAAGTGTTATCATCGTATTGCACATAGTTCTGTTTTTGTATTTCCAACAGAATTGATTTATTTCGTTGGGCATTATCTTTACCGATAATTGAATAGGCATATGCAAGCTGACTTGCAATAATCTGCCCTTCTCCCATAGCTTTATCCAATTGCTGTTTTAATGTTTTATTCTCTTTTTGAACACTCGCACTTTCGCTATTTATTTTTTTAATTTCACTTTCTTTTTCTTTTAGTTGCTCACTTAATTTTAATTCTTTTTCTTCAAGTGTTTTCGTTAGCGTACGCTGAGCTTCAAGCTGCTTAGAGACTTCATTAAACTCTTTTTGAGCATTCGCATTTTCGCTATTTATTTTTTTAATTTCACTCTCTTTTTCTTTTAGTTGCTCACTTAATTTTAATTCTTTTTCTTCAAGTGTTTTCGTTAGCGCACGCTGAGCTTCAAGCTGCTTAGAGACTTCATTAAACTCTTTTTGAGAATTCGCTAAAACACTTTCTTGTTGCTTAAATTGAGCCGTCGATTCTACTTGCTGCTGTTTTAATGAAGCAATTAGTTGGTTACTTTCAGAATTTTGTTTTGCTAACTGATCTTTAGCTTGTGTTAATTGTGTCGTTAATTTATCAGTAAGCGATTGTTTTTCTGCTAGTTGTTTCTCTAATTGAGCATAAGCGTTATCGTTCGCTATTTTGCTCTCTTTAAGTTGCCCAATGGTGGTATTGTTCTCTTTAAATTGGGTATCCAATGCTTGATACTTATTGGCAAGATCTGCCTGAGCTTTCTCTAATTTAGCGATTACACCATTTTTTTCTGAAATCAAAGCATCAAAAGCTTTCTCACCCGTAGATAAACTTTTTTTCAGCTCAGCTAATTCATTAACCTTATTTTGTAACTCAAGCTTCAACGCTGGGATCTGTGTTAATTGATCATCTGCTTGTGCTTTTTGTTGTTGAAGAGTCACTAACGAATGATTTAACTGTTGTTGCTCTTGGTTTATTTTTTTTATGTGATCGTTAAGTTGAGCTATCTGTTGGCGTTGGGTATCAATTAACTGATTATTCTTAGCTAGAGTAGCTTCAAAAGAGGCTTTGTTTTTAGCTAATTGATTTTCTAAAGATTGGCGCACTGCTGATAAATTAGTTAAAGAATTTTGTAGTACCTCAATCTCTTTTTTAGCACTGTTATTTGTTAATAACCGTTGAGCCTGCCCATATTGTGATTGTAGCTGCTGTTTTTGTTGCTCAAGTTGAGCAACATGGGTAGTCAATTGATTTAATTTTTGTGCCTGAATATCAAAATCTTCTTGCTGTTTAGTTAATACTTTATTTTTTTCTGTCGCATCAAACAGCAACTGATCTTTTTCAGCTAATTGTGCAAGCAACGTATCCTGCTCTTTTTTAGACTGTGCTAATTCATTTTGTAACTTAGCCACAGACTGTTTTAGGCTATCATCATTAAGTAAATTATTCGCTACAGCCAGTTTATCTTGCGTTTTTGCCAATTCCGCTGTTAATTGTTGAACTTTTTCTTCTGCGGTTTGCAGTTTAGTTAAACTTTCAGTTAATAACGCGGCTTGTTCAGTAAATTTCTGATACAGACGTTGATATTTTTCGCGAGTATTTGCTAAACGATTTAATAGCTCTTTATTAAAGAGAGGTTGCTTATGGTCAAGCAAAGAACGTTTAAATTGATATAAAAAATGAAAAGGTATTTCAGTCACTGAATACACTGTATTTGGAATGAAATCTAATAAAGTATTATCAGTAGACTGATATGGCTGCCCTGGATAACGCTTACGCGTATAAAGCATTAGAGGATTATAGACCACGGATTTACTTTGATAATACCGATTCAAGTCCTCAGGGGTAAATTGCGGTTTAATCGGTACAAACGAAAGCAGTGGTGTTAAATAATGAGTGTAATCACTGTTTATTTTGTTGGTATTTGTAGATACCACAGAGCATTGTTCAGACAAAGTCACCTGAGGTACAGAGGGAGTCGCCACTACTGACCAATGCTCATTGCCTACCACGGTTTGATGTTCATTCCGTACAACAGGCTGTTTAGGCTGAATTTTTTGTTGTGGTTTTTGTGGTGGCTTTTCCTTTAATGTCACAGTGGAACGCACCGTTCCACTACGCTGATCGGGAGTAGATGAAGATGAAATTGTTGCAGAGGGTTCAGGCTTAATATCAACGGGCTGTTGTGCTTCTAAATAACGGTCAAAATCTTCAATGACAAAATTAAACTCATTATTAGCAAAAGACAGCGCCGGAAACATCATAAAAGCGAGACAAGCACTCTGCTTTAATTTCATAGTAATTATTCACCTAATTTCTTCAGTGTCGAATTCACAGACATAACCGAAAGATAGCGCACTTTAGCACATAGTACTTCGGTCTTAGATTCGATACTCATTTTTAATAATGCTAAGCTATCTTTACTAGCGGTATTTTCAACACTACGGTATAACGCATTAATTTCACTGATTTCCTTAAATTCATCCACCATAGATTTATACTCTGCTGGTGAAAATGTTTTTAAAGAATCAAGTTGCTTGATACATGCTGTTTGTGATGCCAGTTTTTGCTCCCCTACGTTCATCTGTTGATAATTATTATCAGCAGGTGAAGTTACCGTGGATTGCACCTGTGTTGGCACCACCTCCACAGGTTGGCTATCACCAGATAAAATGCTACATCCCGATAGTGTGAGAACAGTAACTGCCATAGACAGAGCTAAAACATTGTTTTTATTTTTCAATAAGGACATCATTTTTCCTTAATTCCGATCAGTCTAAATAAGAGCGTATGTAGTATCGCATTTTAAGCTATCTTATTATAATTTTCTATTGTCTATTGCGTACTAAGTCAATAACCTAGCGCATAAATGACAATAACGGCTCCTATCCTTTCATTTCATTATTTTTTCTTACAACATTGCATCCGTCACATTAAAATCATCATTAAATGAGTATCGGTATTTTTAATTGGAAAAATGTTGTCGTGTTAGAAGCAGTTATTTCTACACAATGAAGATAATAGCAGATAATCAGAAAAATAATAACATCTAATTTTATCATTTAATTACCTTTATAAGGTGTAAAATAATACTCTTTTAATGTGTTATAATTACTTTTATTTTGTTGCTGTTTTCTATTATCAGGATAAAATCAAAATATGAATATCAAAATAGTAATTGATATTCATTGTTATCCTTCAATATAGGAGAGTTAAGATGAGTCATTTTAACATTGGTGTTGTAGTCGGAAGCTTAAGAAAAGATTCCTATAATAAACAAACAGCAAAAGCATTAACCTCGCTATTTCCTCAAGAATTTACTTTTCAGTTCCTTGATATCGGTACTCTTCCTCTCTACAACCAAGATGATGACGACAAAACACCTGAAGCCGTTGTCGAGTTTAAGCAACAAATTAAGCAATGCCAAGGCATTATCTTCGTGACACCTGAATACAACCGCTCAATCCCTGGTGTGCTAAAAAATGCGTTAGATCAAGCCTCTCGCCCTTATGGTACTAATGCATGGGATAGTCTTCCTGCTGGTATCATCGGTGTTTCAATCGGTAATATTAGTACTGCTATTGCACAACAGCACCTGCGTAATTCATTAGCATTTTTAAATATGCCAACCTTAAATCAACCAGAATGTTTTTTAAAATGGTATGATGGAATGGTAGAAAACGGTCAGTTTTCTGAAAAAACAGCAGGTTTTATGCAAAACTGGGTTAATAGCTATATTAACTTTGTAAAGCATAATCAAAAATAGCTTAAAATAGTCCTAAATAGATTTCACAGAGTGTGGTTTATAATAATTACACTCTGTTTTATTTTAAAGAGAGGAAAAGTAAAACTAACTTGCTAACCAATCAATAAAAATATAATTAACTATTAATTATCAATATTTAAATAGTACCTCCTAATAATAACTAACTTTATTATAGCAAGTAGCTCATGTATAAAAATGACATTTAATAATCTATTTAAAATAGTAAGTGGTATGGTATTTTTAGTCTATTAGTTAGCACAATTTAAAAACCAATCAATAAAATCATTATTGTTATTCTTTCTATCTAGCTCATAAAAACTAATAAATTAGATATTACTTTAGTTACCAAAACAAGGGGAAATAATTATTATCACTCATTTCACACATCTTGCGCCTATTAAACATATTGTGCGTTATATCTCTCAATAATCTCTTTCTATAATTGTGATATATAAAAAAATTACTTATATTAATAATCCATTAGATACTGACAGGTAAATCATGGATAACAACTTAAGAGAAATCGAATGCGAGCTCGCTGCTTTAAAAATAGTCACTAAATCTCTACTTTGTGCATTAAATGATAAGCAACGACGCGATATGTTAGGCAATATATCTTTAGTTATTGAAGATACTTCAAGCAGATATCCACATCACAATGAAGTTATAAATCTTACTGAGCAATATGTGAAAAAACTTATCCAAGCATAAACTCATTATATGATTTTAATGGTTTCCCCACCAATTTAACATCATAGGATGCACAATATTGCATCCTATGCTCTTCTTTTTACTAAAATAACGTTCACTCTTTTCTATTACTTAAGTCAAATATAACCTCTTACACTCTATCTTTATCCTCCAGTGATTAAGTTAATAAAATAGATCACTTTAGATAAAGCGCATTTGTAAAAGCGTTCTTTCTGTACTAATACATTTTTTACTTGGATTTACTTAAATAATTAATTAATATGCAAAATTATCGCATTGCTATCGTAATAGTTCCTCGGAAGAATATATGGAAAAAAAATTAGTTAACATAGAACATGAAGTTGCGGCATTAAAAGTGATTTTAAAATCACTATTACTTACATTAACAAATAAACAAAAGGAATCTGTTATATATGATATAAACAAAACCATTAGAAATGCTTATGCTGAACATCCACAATACCAAGACATAATAGAAAAAACCGAACAATACATAAAAAAGATACTCCAAAAATAGTTGTGATTTACATCACTATCAGTAAATAGCTATAACTATTTATATTGTTATTCATTATTTTTAGCTTTATATCTATAAATGCTGAGTTATTTTAATATGACATCATCAATGATTGATTGAGTTATAATATATAGCTATTATTTGCCATGTTATAAAAAAACAACAACACAAAGAATTATTAAATTTATTAATAAATTACATACAGTTAAAATATAAAATCTATCAATGCAATATTTTTAGGTATTTGCTATCTATTTCTTGCTGATTTATCTATTTAATAAAATTCGCCAAATCCTAGATCACAGATAACCATATATTCAGAAAATGAAAATTGATAGACTTCAGGTGAGTTAAGTTTGGAGCGGGCGAAGGGAATCGAACCCTCGTATAGAGCTTGGGAAGCTCTCGTTCTACCATTGAACTACGCCCGCAGTAGATTTTCTGATTATACTCCAGCAAATTTTAACGGCAATCCCCTGCCTATTTAAATGGTTATCAAATAGACAATATAGAGTGTAATCCCTTGAAATTTAGACATAAAAAAGCCATCTTACGATGGCTTTTTTCATATAGCGTATTTATCGTGACTCAACAATTATTTTCCCGGACGCATCGCTGGGAATAAAATAACATCACGAATAGTATGGCTATTGGTAAATAGCATTACCATACGGTCAATACCAATACCTAAACCTGCTGTAGGTGGTAACCCATGCTCTAATGCAGTGATATAGTCATGATCAAAGAACATGGCTTCATCGTCACCCGCTTCTTTTTGACGCACTTGCTCTTCAAAACGCTCCGCTTGATCTTGCGCATCATTAAGCTCAGAGAAACCATTACCGATTTCACGACCACCAATAAAGAACTCAAAGCGATCGGTAATAAATGGATTATCATCATTACGGCGAGCCAGTGGTGAAACTTCTGCTGGATATTCAATGATAAAAGTTGGCTGGATCAAATGACTTTCAGCTACTTCTTCAAAAATTTCACATTGAACACGGCCTAACCCCCAACTCTTTTCAATCTTAATACCAATAGATTGAGCAATAGCAACGGCTTTATCCATATCATCTAGATCAGCCATATTGGTTTCTGGACGATATTTGCAAATAGCTTCTTTCATGGTCAGTTTTTCAAACGGTTTACCGAAATCAAACTCTTCATCACCATATTTAACGATAGTCGAACCTAATACATCTTGAGTTAATGTACGGAATAACTCTTCAGTCAATTCGATAAGATCACGATAATCAGCATAAGCCATATAGAGTTCCATCATTGTGAACTCAGGGTTATGACGTGGTGATACACCTTCATTACGGAAGTTACGATTGATTTCAAAAACGCGATCAAACCCACCAACAACTAAACGTTTTAAATATAATTCAGGTGCAATACGTAGATACATATCAATATCTAGCGCGTTATGGTGAGTGATAAACGGACGTGCACTTGCTCCACCTGGGATAGTTTGCATCATCGGTGTTTCTACTTCCATAAAGCCTTTATTCACCATAAATTGGCGAATAGCAGACATGATTTTCGAGCGGATCTTAAAAGTATTACGTGAATTTTCATTAGAGATCAGGTCTAAATAACGCTGACGATAACGTGTCTCTTGGTCAGCTAGACCGTGGAATTTATCAGGTAACGGACGTAGTGCTTTAGTCAGTAAACGTAACTCAGTACAATGAATACTCAGTTCGCCTGTTTTGGTTTTAAATACACGGCCACGGCCACCTAAAATATCACCGAGATCCCATTTTTTAAACTGCTCGTTATAAACGCCTTCAGGCAGATCATCACGAGAGACATAAAGCTGGATACGGCCGCCCATGTCTTGCAATGTAGCGAAAGATGCTTTCCCCATAATACGGCGAGTCATCATACGACCTGCAATAGCAACTTCCACATTAGCAGCGTCTAACTCTTCTGCACTCATTGCATCATATTTTTGATGTAATTCGTCAGACATGGCATCTCTGCGGAAATCATTTGGGAATGCGTTACCATTATCACGTAAAGCTGATAATTTTTCGCGGCGAGTTTGCAGTTCGTTATTTAAATCAGGTGCCTGCTCCGCACCTTGTTGCTGTTGCGACATGTTTTTCCTCACAGGCCCGCTTTTAAGCTAGCTTCAATAAATTTATCGAGATCACCATCTAACACTGCTTGTGTATTACGCGTTTCCACACCAGTGCGTAAATCTTTAATTCGTGAATCATCTAGAACATAAGAGCGGATTTGGCTACCCCAGCCAATATCTGACTTATTATCTTCCATCACTTGCTTATCTGCATTTTTCTTTTGCATTTCCAGTTCATACAACTTCGCTTTCATCTGTTTCATTGCCTGATCTTTGTTCTTATGCTGAGAGCGATCATTTTGGCATTGTGTGACAAGCCCAGTAGGAACGTGGGTAATACGTACCGCAGATTCTGTTTTATTAACGTGCTGACCACCAGCGCCTGATGCGCGGTAAACGTCGATACGCAGATCGGCTGGGTTGATTTCAATATCAATATTGTCATCAACTTCAGGGTAAACAAAAGCAGAGCTAAATGAAGTATGGCGACGTCCGCCTGAGTCAAATGGGCTTTTACGCACTAAACGGTGAACCCCGGTTTCTGTACGTAGCCAACCATAGGCATATTCTCCTATGATTTTGATTGTTGCTGATTTTAAACCTGCAACATCACCGTCAGACTCTTCAATAATTTCTGTTTTAAAGCCTCTAGATTCAGCCCAACGTAAGTACATACGCATTAGCATACTTGCCCAATCTTGTGCTTCTGTACCGCCAGAGCCTGCTTGTAAATCAAGATAGCAATCAGCACTGTCATATTCACCAGAGAACATACGACGGAACTCTAATTGCTCAAGCTTTTTGTTTAATCCTTCTAACTCAGCAACTGCTTCGTTAAATGTTTCTTCATCATCGGCTTCAACAGCAAGGTCAAGTAAACCAGAAACATCTTCTAGTCCTTGTTCGAGTTGGTCGATTGTTTCTACAATAGCTTCAAGAGATGAGCGTTCTTTTCCTAACGCCTGCGCCTTTTCAGGCTCATTCCACACGTCAGGTTGCTCTAATTCTGCGTTGACTTCTTCTAAACGCTCTTTCTTGGCATCATAGTCAAAGATACCCCCTGAGGACTTGAGTCCGCTCAGCGACTTCTTCAATTTGGTGTTTTACTGGATTGATTTCAAACATACTTTTTCGTCTTAACGTTGTTTTTAAAAACAATTGGAATAAATTTTGAACCGCATATTGTAACGGATCTCAGCGCGGGTTTATAGCATTTATATACAATTGTCTATCGGATTATTGTGCTCATAACAGCGCGCTGCCCAATACAACCATAAAATGACTTATCTATCGCGATTAGCAAGGCCAAATATGCTCCACCAGCAGTTGTGCATTGCGCTGTCCTCTAAATTCATTGACGTCTAATCGGTAAGCAAGCTCAACCGTTTTAATACTGTTATCCGGCCATATATTAACATCAACATTAAATGCAATAGCATCAATCATTACATGGCTATTTATCGGTTGAAGCATCATTTTTAAATGTTTGCTTCCCACAATACGTTGCTGTAGTAAGGTGAATTTGCCATCGAAAAGTGGCTCAGGAAAGGCTTGTCCCCAAGGCCCTGCTTCTCTTAACATTTCCGCAATAGGTAAAGATAACTGACTGTCGCTTAACTCGCCGTCTGTTAAAATCACGCCTTGTAATTGTTCAGCAGAAACTAATTCCGCCATAAGTGCCGAAAAGTGACGCTGAAAAAGTGGAAATTTATCTTCTTCCAGAGATAGTCCGGCCGCCATCGCATGGCCACCAAACTTCACCATTAATCCCGGATTTAACGTATTCAAACGTTCTAATGCATCTCGCAAATGTACACCATGAATAGAGCGTCCTGAGCCTTTTAGTAAACCATCACCGCTTGGGGCAAAAGCAATCACTGGGCGATGCAGTTTCTCTTTAATTCGTGAGGCGAGAATGCCAACCACACCTTGATGCCACTGTGGATGATAAATAGCTAATCCATTCGGTAAGTCATCTTGGGTAGTAATAAATTGGCGAAAGATTGTCGACGCTTCTTCTTGCATTCCCGCTTCTATTTCACGACGAGTCTGATTTAATCCATCCAGTTCATTGGCAATTTCACGGGCGACACCAATATCATTAGTTAACAGTAAAGCAACGCCAACAGACATATCATCAAGACGCCCTGCCGCATTAAGTCTTGGCCCTAATGCAAAACCTAAGTCACTGCTGACTAATTGTGACAACGTTTTACGTGAAACTTCCGTCAAGGCTTTGATCCCTGCACAGCAACGTCCTGCACGAATACGGCGTAATCCCTCATAAACAAAAATACGATTATTTTCATCAAGAGGAACCACATCAGCAACCGTGCCTAATGCGACTAAATCAAGGTAATCGGCCATATTGGGGCGAGCTAATCCCTGTGCTGTAAACCAACCTTGTTTTTCTAATTCAGCTCTTAATGCGGTCATTAAATAGAAAGTGACACCGACACCCGCTAATGATTTCGACAAAAAGGCACAATCCGCTAAATTAGGATTGATAATTGCATCAGCTTGAGGAAGGGAGTGACCCGGCAAATGGTGATCAGTAACCAATACACGGATACCATATTCATGAGCAACATCAACACCTTCAAAAGAGGAGATCCCATTATCAACCGTAATAATCAGATCTACGCCTTTCTTCGCCACATCATGAACCACTTGAGGGCTAAGTCCATAACCATCATCAAAACGATTAGGAATATGGTAACTTACTTGCTGAAATCCCATTTGCCGTAACGCTTTAATAGCAAGAGCTGTACTGGTTGCACCGTCGGCATCAAAATCCCCTACAATAACGATCCGCGATTGCAGCTTTAATGCCTCAACTAATAAAGAGATAGCAACATCAATACCGTTTAAATCTTGATAATGCAATAAGCCCTTTAACGAGCGCTCGAGCTGAGTTTCAGAGGTAATACCTCGATTGGCATAAATTTGCCGTAATAAGGGATCGAGGCTTTCTGGCAATGCTGTTGCTTTCGCCACACGCCGACGTAATGTCGGTTCAATAGTAACCATAAAACGCTATCACTTCTCTTTTTTATTTAATAATTCAAGTAGATTAGTCGCCGATATATATCCGCCATAAATACTCGCATCAGGTAATACAATCGCAGGCGTACCTTGAATGCCCATCATAGTGCCAAGTTTAAAATGCTCATTGATATTAATTTTTTTACAGTCATCAATCGCAATAATTTTGTCACCTTTAAACGCACTATCGAGTGATTTTTTAGGAAAACCGCTACACCATACGGCATTCATCTGTTGACTGACCACATTATTTTTCACCCCGTTACGAGGAAAAGCCAAATAACGTACCGTGACACCTTGTTTATTTAGCTCTGGTACTTCTTGATGCAATTTTTGGCAATAAGGGCAACTAATATCGGTAAAAACAGTGATCACATATTTTTCATTAGCAGCCTTATAAACAATCATTTCATTTTTAAGTGAATCAATTTTTTTCATGATCACTTGATTAGCGATACTGACAGGCTCCTCACCATTAATATTATAAATCGGCCCTGCTGTAAGGTATTTCCCATCATCAGTAATATAAAAAATGCCTTTATCAGAAAGCACTGCATTTAAACCCACTATCGGTGTCGGTTGAATGCTCTCTGCTTTTATCTGCATTTTTGCCAGTTGCGCTTTAATAGCAGCGTTATCTGCAAACACTGGCATTGACACCATACTGAATAAAATGGGTAACCAGAGTAATTTCTTTTTCATTTGAATTCCTATTTAACACCAGCCATTCGGCGGTTATCCCCTTGGGTGATGTTGCTGATGAAGCACTTTTAAGCGCTCTGTAGCAACATGGGTATAAATCTGTGTTGTAGAGAGGTCACTGTGCCCCAATAACATCTGTACAACACGCAAGTCTGCTCCATGATTTAATAGATGTGTTGCAAAGGCATGCCGCAACACATGGGGTGATAATTTCTCTGAATCAATTCCGGCGATCACCGCGTAATGTTTTATACGATGCCAAAATGTTTGTCGCGTCATTTTTTGGCCTCTTAAGCTTGGAAACACAATATCATCGGTTTTCCCTTGCATAAGGGCTGGTCTACCATATTGCAGATATTGTTCTAACCAGTAAATAGCTTCTTCACCTAAAGGAACTAATCGTTCTTTATCGCCCTTACCTATCACACGTAACACCCCTTGCCGTAAGCTAATATCAGATAAAGACAATCCTACTAGCTCAGAAACCCGTAATCCACAGGCATAAAGAACCTCAAGCATCGCTTTGTCGCGTAATTCTATTGGCTCATCAATACAAGGAGCACTAAGTAAATTTTCTACTTGCTGTTCACTTAAGTCTTTGGGTAAACGTTTGGGTAATTTAGGTGTAGAAAGCAAAGCGCTGGGATCATCTTGGCGTAATTTCTCACGATAAAGATATTGGAAAAACCGACGTAAGGTACTTAACAGTCGTGCCGCACTGGTTGCTTTATAGCCCTCATCCAAACGAGTGGCAAGAAAAGCGTGTAAATCTAACGTCGTCACCGATAACCAATTGAGTTTTTGTGTGACCAGCCACTGGCTTAACGCCTGCAAATCTAAACGATAAGCGCTGAGTGTATTCGCAGATAACCCTTGCTCTAGCCAAATACTATCGAGAAATTGTTCTATGATAACGTCATTATCTTCTTGGTTATTATCTGTTGTCGTTTGTGTCGATAACTTGGTCTGGGTCACGGGTTTACTCTCTCTTCTTTACGTTGTTACTTGTACATTATGCCTCATAGAAAAAGTTTTCTGGTACAATAGTGACCTTTATTAGCAAAAATATCCTAAAAATCTTTATGAAAATTGGTCTATTTTACGGTTCCAGCACCTGTTATACCGAAATGGCGGCAGAGAAAATTCGTGACATTCTCGGTGAAGAGTTTATTGATCTTCATAATGTTCAAGAGTGCGATATTACTCTGATGCAAGAGTATGACATTCTTATTTTAGGTATTCCAACCTGGGACTTTGGTGAGATCCAAGAAGATTGGCTCGCAATTTGGGAAACGCTACCAACATTAGATCTCAAAGATAAACTCGTTGCTATGTATGGAATGGGTGATCAAATTGATTATGGTGAATGGTTTTTAGATGCATTAGGTATGCTCTACCACCATTTACTGCCAAGTGGTGTTAAATTTATCGGTTTTTGGCCTATTGAAGGGTATGAATTTACCAGTCCTAAACCACTTACTGATGATGGTAAACATTTTGTCGGGCTCGCATTAGATGAGGTGAATCAATTTGAAGAAAGTGATGAACGTTTATCACAGTGGTGTATGCAAATTTTACGAGAAATAGAAGAAAACTTGTAAATCGCAATCAATCTATTGCTTCAGGTTATCTACCGCAAGGTAACACTTTTAACCTTAGTCAATCAGTAAGCATTCTAACGGTTTATATACATACCCAGAATTAAATATCTGGGTATTGCATCAGCAGTTGTGAAAAATTTCGCCACTCATTTTCCGGCATACTATCAAAAGCAACCCATAGCGTGATTTGCTTATTATTTAAGATAGAATCTAACGTTATTTTTGCACCAAATCGGCTGATCCACGGTTGTTTTGCAATCTGCCATTCATGATATTTCCATTGAATACGATTGCCATTAAGCAGCACTAAATCCCCTTTCCTTTTATTGATATTTTTTTGGCTAAAATACCAACCTAATATAAGTAAAAGTAACAAAGGAACCCAGATATAAATAAAGCCAGGTGGCCAAGGATATAACAGCAATGCTATTTCAAAAATAACGTAAACACTAGTTGAAAATAACTGTGTAAACCAAGAAACTGTTAAATGTGATTTCCATAAAGTCACGAGTGATATTAGCTCCTGCTTTAATATCTTATTATTACAACAAGATATCGTCGTCGTTTTTTAATAGCATAACTGATTTTTGTAAAAAAAGGAGAATATAAAAAATAAAATGACGATCCTCTATTTTTTCTTTGAAATGCCACGCAAAATTATTGTCACTAAAATTTAATATTACCTCATTAAAATTTTCTATTCTTCGTTTTTTACTTACTAAAACGCCCTTATTCATTTAATGAATAAGGGCGTGATACTTAGTACTTCAGGCTTTATTTAATGCACTTGGTTTTATATTCTATTTTTATTAGTACTAATACTTATTAACAATTTCAGCCATACGAATTCTATTACGCTCTTGAATTAACTTTACCATGTAATAAAGATCTTCATCATCAGGGCGGCCGTGGTTCATCAACCAATTAAATAAATCAGGATCAGCACATTCAAGTAAACGAACAAAGAGCCTTTTGTCGTCATCAGAGAGTGTGTCGTACTCGTTTTCGAAAAAAGGCATGATAGAAATATCTAGTTCACGCATTCCACGGCGACATGCCCAATTTATTCGTGCTTTATTTTCTATATCGATAGTCATATTCTGCTCTTTAATATGTTCACTTCAAGAAATACCACTATTTCTTCCTGCCTTGATGATAGTCTTATCGCACCCTTTTTAACATCAAAATGATCACAATTTGTCGCTTTCGTCCAATAGCAACGCTTTGAAGCATCAATAAATTGTTATGCACAAAATTCTTTCTGTGCGCTGAAAATAATAATGACTTGCATTGTCTTGTGACTCTTTTACCATAAACAGTGTATCGGATTAACTACATAGCGGGTGATGTCATGACTCAAAATTCTACTCAGACAAAACGCCCTCATGCCGCAATCAATTTACCACTCACCTTGATCTCTTTAGATGATTGGTCATTGATAACTGCAACAGGGGCTGATAGTGAAAAATACTTACAAGGCCAACTAACAGCGGATATTGCCGCATTACCGACTACAGAGCACACTTTAGCCGCTCATTGTGAAGCTAAAGGGAAAATGTGGAGTACATTGCGCATTTTCCATCAACAAGCAGGATTTGCTTATATATTGCGGAAAAATGTTGCTGAAAAACAACTTACTGAGCTTAAAAAATACGCCGTATTTTCAAAAGTGACTTTTACTGAAAATACAGATGCGGTGTTATTAGGACTTGCGGGGCAAGGCGCGGCACAAGCCTTAGCGGAATTCTTCCCTGAGATCCCCCGTAAAGCCAATGAAGTGGTTAATCACCAAAATAGCTACTTACTGCAACTCCCGTTACCTACAGAGCGCTTTTTAATTGTTACAGATGAAGAGACTGCCAAAAAACTAGCCACGACATTGCCCGCAGAAACCAGTGATAGTGACCAGTGGTTAGCCCTTGATATCGAGGCGGGTTATCCCATTATTGATACCCCTAATATCGAACAATTCTTACCACAAGCGACTAACTTACAAGCATTACCATTAAGTATTTGCTTTAAAAAAGGTTGCTATACAGGTCAAGAAATGGTGTCTCGTGCCAAATTCAGAGGCGCAAATAAACGTGCTATGTATCTGTTATCAGGTGGCGCAGCACAATTGCCCGACATTGGCGGTAGCGTTGAGTGGCAATTAGGTGAAGATAAATGGCGCAAAACAGGCACGGTATTAAGTGCGGTTCGTATGGCCGATAACACGATTATCGCCGAAGTGGTGATGAATAATGATATGGATGCTGACAGCGTATTTCGTGTCCAAGGTGATACCACCAGCCGCTTAACGATTAAACCTTTGCCTTACTCTTTAGAAGATGAGTGATAGCACTTCCATATGAACGGATTTTTATGACACAACAAACTAATGGGGCTTTTGGCCCCTTTTCAGATACCATCAATTTTATTATTGAACTTGATAAACTCAAACGCGTTTACCGCAAAAATAATGTATTAGACAATAGCCGTGCTGAAAATACCGCTGAGCATAGTTGGCACTTTGCTGTTGCAGCAATGAGTTTTCAACCTTATGCCGGTGATATTGATATAGGTAGAGCGATCCAGCTAGCTTTAGTGCATGATATTGTCGAAATCGATGCTGGCGATGTGATGGTTTATGATGTTGCTGCTCGTGAAGCGATTAAAGAGCAAGAGCAAAAAGCAGCCAGACGTATTTTTTCGTTGTTACCTGCACCACAAAGTGAATATTTTCTTAATCTCTGGCTTGAATATGATGCAGCACAAACCCCTGAGTCACAATTTGCCAATATTTTAGATCGCGCAATGCCAATGTTAATGAATCTACATAACGAAGGGCAAAGCTGGGTTGAAAATAATATCCGTTTAGAACAAGTGATTGCACGAAATCTATTTATCGAAAAACAGTGGCCAGAATTTTGGCAATACCTCTATCCTCAATTACTAGAGGCTCAGAAAAAAGGCTGGTTAAAATAATTTTTTGCTGTTCATTTGATACTGACCAAAAAAATACCGAAGGTAGATTTTGAATTTACCCTCGGTATTTTATTTAGTAATAGCGCTAAATTAACCTTTATTCATAATCACTTATTGGCGCACAAGAACAATGCAAATGACGATCACCATAAACATCATCAAGGCGTTTTACTGCCGGCCAATATTTATTGCGTTTCGTTGCTTCACTTGGGAATACCGCACATTCACGGCTATAGCTATGTGACCATTCTTGCACTAATTCATACTGTGTATGTGGTGCATTCACTAGCGGATTATCATCAATCGGCCATACCCCGTCATCGACTTGTGCAATTTCAGCACGAATCGAGAGTAACGCATCAATAAAGCGGTCAATTTCAACTTTGCTTTCAGATTCTGTTGGCTCAATCATTAATGTCCCCGCAACAGGGAATGACATGGTTGGCGCATGGAAGCCGTAATCAATTAGACGCTTCGCCACATCCATTTCACTGATACCATAGTTAGCTTTGAGTGGACGAATATCAATAATACATTCATGGGCAACATAACCTTCCGCCCCAGAATAGAGGATGTCATAGTCATCTTTTAAGCGTTGAGCAATATAGTTAGCATTTAAAATCGCTACTTGGCTCGCTTGTTTAAGCCCTTCTGAGCCCATCATACGGATGTACATCCAGCTAATAGGTAATATTGAGGCACTACCAAATTGTGCTGCTGACACGGCACCTTGGGTCGTAACACCGTCCATTTCAACGACACTATGTCCAGGTACAAATGGCGCTAAATGTGCTTTTACGCCAATAGGTCCCATACCTGGGCCACCACCGCCATGGGGGATACAGAAAGTTTTATGTAAGTTTAAGTGTGATACATCAGAGCCGATAAAGCCTGGCGTCGTGATCCCCACTTGCGCATTCATATTGGCGCCATCAAGATAAACCTGTCCGCCATATTGATGAATGATCTCACAAACTTCACGTATACCCTCTTCATAAACACCGTGGGTTGAAGGATAAGTCACCATCACACAAGAAAGCTCAGCTTGGTGCTTCTCTGCTTTCGCTTTTAAGTCTGCAATGTCGATATTACCATTTTCATCACACCCCACGACAACCACCGTCATACCCGCCATATGGGCTGATGCAGGGTTTGTACCATGGGCTGAGCTTGGAATTAAACAGATATGGCGATTTCCTTCTCCTCGGCTTTGATGGTAACGACGAATAGCTAACAAGCCAGCATACTCCCCTTGCGCCCCTGAGTTAGGTTGCATACACATCGCATCATAACCCGTTATGGCAGCCAACCAATTAGATAGCTGCTCAATCATTATCTGGTAGCCTTGCGCTTGATAAGGTGGGCAGAATGGGTGCATTTCGGTAAATTCAGGCCATGTGATCGGCAGCATTTCAGCCGCAGCATTAAGCTTCATAGTACATGAGCCTAACGGGATCATTGCTTGGTTAAGCGCTAAATCTTTATTTTCTAAACGATGCATATAGCGCATCATTTCAGTTTCACTGTGATAAAGATGGAAGTTTTCATGGGTTAACACCGCATCTTTACGCAACATTGCCGTTGGAATTGAGGTCGATGAAGAAGCTACCAGTGCATCTAATGTATCAATGTCATCAGAGAAAGCTTTACCACTGATAATCTCAATCAATCTGACAACATCTTCGCGAGTCGTCACTTCACTTAAAGTGACACCTACTGCGCCAACAATATCGGTTCGTAAGTTAATTTCAGCATCTTTAGCACGTTGTAATACACCCGCTTTATCCGCTGTTTCAACGGTTAAAGTATCAAACCATGTCTGATGGCGTAATGTCATGCCATTTTGAATTAAACCCGCGGCTAAAATATCCGTTAAGCGATGAATACGCTGAGCAATATTTTTTAGACCTTCAGGCCCATGATATACCGCATACATGGCAGCAATATTGGCCAGTAATACCTGTGAAGTACAAATATTCGAGTTAGCTTTTTCACGGCGAATATGCTGTTCACGAGTTTGCATTGCCATACGTAACGCTCTGTTACCTGCAGCATCACGCGAGACACCGATAATACGTCCTGGCATGGCTCGTTTATATTCATCTCGACAGGCAAAGAAAGCAGCATGTGGACCACCATATCCCATTGGCACCCCAAAGCGTTGGGCTGAGCCTAATACAATATCCGCTCCTTGCTGCCCTGGAGCCGTTAATAACACCAGTGCCATTAGATCAGCCGCTACACTGGTAATAATTTTTCGCGTTTTTAGTTCACTAATGAGCTGACTATAATCATGAATTTCACCGGTTGTGCCGACTTGCTGTAATAGCACTCCAAAGACACCTTCTAGCTCTAACACTTTTTCAGCTTTATCGACAATCACTTCAAAACCAAAGGTGTTAGCTCGGGTTTTTACTACGTCTAGTGTTTGGGGATGAATATCATCAGCGACAAAAAAACGCTCCGCATTTTTTAGTTTACTAACACGTTTTGCCATTGCCATAGCTTCAGCGGCAGCAGTAGCTTCATCTAATAGCGAAGCAGAGGCTAAATCCATGCCGGTATAATCAATGGTTACTTGTTGAAAGTTAAGTAATGATTCAAGACGCCCTTGAGAAACTTCTGGCTGATAAGGAGTATAAGCGGTATACCAACCTGGATTTTCTAGCAAATTACGTAAAATAACAGGAGGCAATACAGAAGGCGCATATCCCATACCGATATAAGAGGTAAAACGTTTATTTTTACGGGCTATCGCTTTTAGTTCTGCTAATGCTTCTTGTTCAGTAGCCCCCCCTCCGACATTAGGCGGCGTTGCTAATTGGATATTATCGGGAACAATCTTTTGTGTTAATTCATTTAATGAGGAGATGCCAACAACATCAAGCATCTCTTTAATCTGTTCTGGCGATGAGCCAATATGGCGACGAATAAATTCATCACGATATTCTAATTGAGTTAAAGTTTGTGTCATTGCGGGTAATTCCTGAATTCACAATAAATGGATAAGCTGTTTTTACTGATTTGAAAATAGGCTGATAAATAAAAACGCCCCGACTTTTTAATGACGAGGCGTTTATTTTTACTCTTCGTTTTCAACTAACTCTTGGTAGCCAGCCGCATCAAGGAGATCGTTTAATTCGCTTTCATCTTTTGCTTTTATGCGAAATAACCATCCATCCCCATAGGGATCACTATTAACCAGCTCTGGTGAACCATCTAACTCCTCATTTACTGCAATAATTTCGCCAGATAATGGGGCATAAATATCTGATGCAGCTTTTACTGATTCAGCCACAGCACAATCATCCCCAAGATCAACTTCACTGCCTACATCAGGAAGATCAACAAACACCATATCACCTAACAACTCTTGAGCATGTTCAGTGATGCCGATAGTGTATTCGCCATTGCCTTCAGAACGGATCCACTCATGAGATTGCGCATATTTTAATTCACTAGGTATTTGACTCATTGACCGTACTCTCCATTTAAAATAATAATGCTTTATACCAATGCTTTACCTGAACGAACAAAACCAGGTTTTACCACCTCTACCGGTATTTCACGATTACGCAATAAAACAATTGCGCTATCTTTAATACCTGCGGGTACTCTGGCTAATGCAATACTAAAGCCCAATGTCGGTGAAAATGTGCCACTAGTAATAACGCCTTCTCTTAATTCACCTAAATCATCGGTAAAGTGCACGGCACTACCTGCACGTAACACCCCTTTTTCTCGCATCACCAGACCAACCAGTTTATCTGTGCCTGTTGCGCGTAATTTTTCTAATGCTTCTCTACCAATAAATTGACGATCTTCGGGTAACCAGGCAATCGTCCATCCCATATTAGCCTCAAGAGGATTAATAGTTTCATCCATCTCTTGACCATAAAGATCCATACCCGCTTCTAAACGTAAAGTATCTCGAGCACCTAACCCCGCGGGCTTAACCCCCACTGCTAATAATTTTTTCCAATAATCAACGGCTTGCTCTTTTGGCATGGCGATTTCATAACCTGCTTCACCGGTATAACCTGTCGTCGCGACGAAGAGATCATCAAGTTGTACGCCATAGAAAGGCTTCATCGCTGCCACTATTTGGCGATGCGATTCACTTAATAAACGCTGTACTTTTTCTTGTGCGTGAGGGCCTTGTACTGCAATTAATGCTAAATCATCACGTACTTGAATATCGACGACATAATCTTTGGCATGCTCAGTGATCCACGCTAAATCTTTTTCGCGGGTTGCGGAGTTAACCACCAGACGATAGAAAGTCTCATCAAAGTAGTAAACAATCAGATCGTCAATCACACCACCGGACGCATTTAGCATACCAGTATAAAGTGCTTTGCCTTTTTCGGTGAGTTTAGCGACATCATTCGCTAATAGATAACGTAGAAAGTCTTTAACTTGCGGGCCATGTAAATCAACAATCGTCATGTGAGATACATCAAACATACCTGCATCTTGACGCACATTATGGTGTTCATCAATTTGAGAGCCATAATGCAGTGGCATCATCCAACCATGAAAATCAACCATACGAGCACCACAGGCGACGTGCTCATCATATAACGGAGTCTGTTTTGCCATTCTTCCCTCTTTCTATTTTTAGTTTAGATGATCCAGAGAACGCAATTTGTTAAATATAAAATTAAACTTGATTAAAAATCAGCGTGTTAATTACAAGCTTAAGTTTATTTTTAAACATTATTTTAACAAATATGAGCAATTAACGTACAACGCAAACGATACCTTTACTTTGAACTTATCACTAAGAGAAAAAATAAACCATAAGTTAAAATAGGGTATTACCTCTACCAATCATAATGTAGAGAAATAAGTATGCAGAATGAATGATTGTAATTATGCGTATCAGCCCTCATTTTTAGTGAATAATGACTAAAAAAAGGGGAGCAATACAAAGAATAGACTGAAAAAATAGCTATTTTTAGTGTTATTTTTCCAGTCTGTTATAAAGAAAAGTAATGTGAAATGGCTGTTGAATTAGATTTTTTCAGCTGAAACAGAATTTTTATGCTTTAGCCATTCTGGTAAATCAGAAAGTCCCATCGCCTGTTCAAGTAACTTTGGTTTTACTCCTGGTAAACTATCTGCTAACGAAAGACCGATATCACGCACCCACTTTTTAATAGGGTTATTACCTTCAAATAATTCGCGGAACCCTTGCATAGTCGCTAACATGACCGCAGCGGCATGTTTACGGCGGCGCTCAAAACGTCTTAAATAGAGATACTCACCAAAATCTTTACCTTCTGCTTTTAAACGACGGATTTCACCAATTAATTCAGCAACATCCATAAAGCCAAGGTTAACCCCTTGTCCAGCTAAAGGGTGGATGGTATGCGCGGCATCACCTAATAACGCTAACCGTGGAGCGGCAAATTGACGTGCATAGCGACCCGTTAATGGAATTGTCATACGTTCACTGACTAATTCACACTGGCCTAAGCACATATCAAAAGTAACACCTAGCGTACGTTCAAATCGCGTTTTATCTGCACTCTTATAATCTTCAGCCAATGAGCTAGGTAGCGACCACACAATAGAACAAGTATGAGGATCTGCAAGAGGTAAAAAGGCTAAAATCCCCTCACCATGAAACACTTGGCGCGCCACATTATCATGGGGTTGTTCTGTGCGTATGGTTGCGACTAAAGCGTGATGTTCATAATCCCAAAAAGTCAGTGGAATATCAGCATTTTTACGCAACCAAGAATTCGCACCATCGGCGCCAACAACCAGCCTAGCGGTTAACATTTCACCGTCATTTAAGCTGATAAAGGCTTCATTTTCTCCCCACACAATGCGTTCAATTTGAGCAGGGGAATAACAGGTAATATCACTATGACTGGTGACCTTTTGCCACAGCACTTCACGAATAAGATGATTTTCAATAATAGTGCCAAGATGAGATAACCCTTCTTGTTGCGCTGAAAACGCAATACGTCCAAAACTATCTTGATCCCATACTTCCATACCTTGATAAGGGGCTGTACGTAATGCCGTTAAGTTTTCCCATACCCCCAATTTCTTGAGTAATAACTCACTGGCAGTATTAATCGCAGATACCCGTAATGCAAAATCATCTTGCGGATGGAAATGCGTGGTGACTGGGTGATTTTCTATTATCGCTATACGTAATCCACAGCCATGTAATCCGCAGGCTAATGCAAGCCCGACCATTCCACCACCAGCAATAACAACATCAAATGATTTCATAATAAAAGTATCCTAAAAAGCAATTATGCTCAGTTTGTCCAACCTAATGTTTGGTGTGCTAATTTGTTACGAAGTGCAGGCACTAATTCCATCGTCATTAAGCCTAGATTACGGGAGATAATTAACGGCATACAACGATTCGCAAACACTTTCACTAAGCCATCAGTGATCGTAATAGTACTTTCTCTATCCTGTTCGCGAAGCTGTTGATATTGTGATAATACGCGATAACTGCCGATATCAAGACCTGATTGTATGGCCGAGGTTAATGTATTGGCTAATGTCATTACATCGCGTAAACCAAGATTAAAACCTTGCCCTGCAATAGGATGCAAGGTTTGAGATGCATTACCTATCAATGCTAAACGATGGCTGATCATTTGCTGTGCTTTTTGCAAAACTAATGGATAGCAATGACGCTGCCCTACTTGTTCAATCTTACCCAAACGCCAGCCAAAATCCCGTTGTAACTGTGCAATGGTTGTTTGATCATCCCATTGTGAAACTTGCTCTAATTTCTCAATAGGATGGCACCACACCAATGAACTACGCCCTTCGCTCATGGGTAACATTGCTAATGGACCAAATTGTGTAAATCGCTCAAATGCACAACCTTTGGGATCAATCTCTGTTTTTACATTGGCGATCACCGCAACTTGATGATAAGGCGTTTTCTGCCATTGAATATGACATTGATGACCAATGGGTGAATGTGTACCATCTGCGGCAACCAGTAAATCACCGCTAAGTTGTGTACCATCATCAAGTGTCACTTCAACGTTATCGAGATGGCGCTGAACATGCTCCACTTTAGCGGGACAATATAGCGTAATATTGGGTTGTTTTTTCAACTGTGCAAACAGTTGACGCCCCGCATCATGTAATTCAATAACATAACCGAGTGCGTCAATATCGTAGTCCTGTGCATTTATGTTCACAAAACCGCAATGGCCTCTATCAGAAACATGAACGTGATTAATAGGTGTCACAAAGGGTTTTAAGACCGACCATAATCCGATTTGTGCTAATCGCTTTGCTGTGCCATGCGCTAAAGCGATCGCTCTGGCATCGAATCCGGGATGCCCATTATCTGGCTCTCGCGCTTCAATAAGCGAAATGGAAATATTACCCTTATTTAATGCAGAAAGTGCTAGTGCTAACGTTGCACCCGCCATTCCACCACCCACAATAATCACATTCATGCTGATTTTAGCCTTAAATTTTTCCTGCCATCAGAGCTTCAATTTCATCAGGATCTTTAACAACCATAGCCGTTAAATTTTCATTACCTGTTTCAGTAATAACAATGTCATCTTCAATGCGAATACCAATACCACGATACTCTTGTGGTACATCTGCATCTGGCGCAATGTAAAGTCCTGGTTCAATAGTCAACACCATACCCGGCTCTAAGATACGATCACGATCGGTGCCATAGTGTCCAACATCATGAACATCAAGACCTAACCAGTGACTTAAGCTATGCATAAAGAAGCGCTGATAGGCTTTTGTCTCAATGAGGTGTTCGATATCACCGTGCATAATGCCGAGCTTAACTAAACCTTCCACCATGATATACACGACATGTTTAGTGACTTCTTTGATGCTTGTACCCGGTTTATACAATTCGAGGGATACATTGAGTGATTTTAAAACAATCTCGTAAATTTCACGTTGTTGACGGCTAAATTTACCATTAACAGGGAAAGTTCGCGTAATATCACCCGCATAACCTTCATATTCACAGCCTGCATCAATAAGGACTAAATCCCCATCACGCATTTTAGTTTCATTTTCAGTATAATGTAAGATACAACCGTTCTCACCACTACCGACAATACTGTTATAGGAAGGGAAACGCGCACCATGAGAGATAAACTCATGTTCAATTTCCCCTTGTAATTGATACTCATACATACCTGGCTGACATTTTTGCATTGCGCGAGTATGGGCTAACGCAGAAATTTTTCCGGCTTTGCGCAGTAATTCAATTTCAGCATCAGATTTAAATAACCGCAGTTCGTGCACTATTGGGCGCCAATCAATAAGCGTTTGTGGCGCTTTTAAATTACGGCGAGAGCCTTTTCTTAAGGTATCCAGAGCATTAAAGACGATTTCATCGGCAAACGCATATTCACCTTGGGCATGATAAACAATATCCAATCCATTGAGTAATTGATAAAGTTGCTCACCTACATCTTCGTAAGGTAGCGCTTTATCAACACCTAATTTTTCAGGGGCAGCTTCTTGCCCAAGACGACGACCAAACCAGATTTCCGCGGTTAAATCTCTAACCCGATTAAACAGTACGCTATGATTATGTGTTTCGTCACTTTTAATCAACACAAGGATAGCTTCTGGCTCACTAAATCCGGTGAGATACAAGAAGTCACTATGTTGGCGATAGGGATATTCACTATCAGCATTGCGTTGTGCTTCTGGCGCAGCAAAAAAGATAGCTGCACTTGCTGGTTTCATCTGAGCTAATAATGCCTGACGACGGGATAAAAATTCTTGCTTATTCATACCCACTCCTATCCTTTATTGATCTTTTGGTTATCTAATTAATAAGGCAATTATTAATGTAATGTCCGTTGTTCATCTTGTTTATCATTTTCTGTTGTTGTCTCTTTTGAGGCGACAAAAGTGATATAGCACAGCTGAACAGAGACTTTGACATATTCTGTAACTTCTTCGAGTGCATCTTCAAGCTCTTGTTGATTTTCATCTTCTTCATAGCCTAATGCACCAATATTACGCAAATCAGTGATAACTTCCGTCAACTCTTTATGCTCAGATAACTTAGGTTGTGCAACACCTAATCCTAATAGAAAATGATTAACCCACCCTGCAAGGGCATCAGCTCGAGGAAAAACAGATTCTGTATCGTCAGGTAACAGCATAGAAAAATTAAATACGCTGTCATCAAGTTGCTCATGAGTGACGTGATAAAGTGATTCAAGGGGTTCTGATAACGATTTAGGGAACGCTAAGCCCTCATTAGTCAGTTCATGTAACAAAGTTTTCCAACTATTGTCATGTACTGCTCCACAAATAAACCCAGTAATTAGACCATGCATCTCTGCGGCAGTTAAAGGCACGGCATGTTGTTGTAATAATGAATCAATTGCTGAGTAATCTGGTAATGTGTTTTGTATTGACATAAGAATAAACGTCGCATTTAGGGGAATAGTTCAAGATATGCTACCATCAATAGAACGCACTGTACCAGTTAAGCTATGTTAAACATTGGAATTTTTGCAGTAATAGCGTTTAATACTGCCTTATAACCGTATACACTACTAAACACGTAGCACAGATTTTATGTCAGGAAGGAATCATGTCCGCACAACCCGTTGATCTTCAAATTTTTGGGCGCTCATTACGTGTCAATTGCCCACCAGAACAAAAAGATGCTTTACTGGCTTCTGCTGCTGAACTTGAACAACGATTACAAGATCTCAAAGAACGCAGTGGTGTTTCCAATACTGAGCACTTAATTTTTATCGTGGCATTAAATATGAGTCATGAGTTGGCAGAAGAAAAGTTAAAAACGAGAGACTATGCCTACAATATGGAAGAGAAAATAAAAATGCTACAACAATCTATTGAACAAGCTTTACACGATCAAGGCAAGCACCATGATCGCACTTTTTCAACATCAAAGTAGATTTGTTCAGAAAGCATGCGCACACCACGAAATTAACAGATAATAGGTTGCTTTCTACAATTAAAATAATACAATAGTTCATAGATAAGGTGCTTAACAGCACCCACCTAATTTCTCTGAGATGTTCGTCAGTGGGTAAGTCCCCTGAGCCGATATTTCAAAAAAAATAGAATGTGGTGATCTATTACTTGTGAGCATACCTGATTCGTTCAGGCAGCCTAATGGTGATAGCACTATGTTCACCTTGGACCACGGGTTCAAGGGTTACAGCCTACAACGGCATCTTGGAGACCCCAATTCAAGTTCTAAACACTGAGTACTGATTAAGTATTTAATGTTTAGAGCTTTTTTTGTTTCTTTTGCCCCTATCTTTCTTGGCTTTTCTCTTTTTTACCTCTAAAGTGTAATAAATTCATAGAAGTGATATATTTTTATTCATACTAATTCCTTGCTGATGGATTAATCATGATACAACCCCCTGTTTTCCAGCAAAGAGATCAGATACGTAAAGCTATCCGCCAAAAACGCCGTCAACTTACTGTGGCACAGCAGCAAGATGCTGCACATAAACTCTCTGAACGGGTACTCCATCATCCCAAAGTCAAGCAAGCTAAAACAATTGCCTTATTTCTCTCTTTTGACGGCGAGATTGATACCGCACCTCTAATCACTCATTTATGGGATTTAAATAAACAGGTTTGTCTGCCTGTATTACACCCTTTTCATCGCCATCATTTACTTTTTTTACGTTACGCTCCCACCACGCAGTTAGTGAAAAATCGTTTTAATATTTTTGAACCTCCACTCAATGTGAATAACATTATTCCAATATCTGATATCGATATTATCTTTACGCCACTGGTTGCCTTCGATGAAAGTGGTCAACGACTCGGTATGGGCGGAGGTTTTTATGATAGAACATTAGAAAATTGGCAGCGGCAGTCATTTTATCCTATGGGACTTGCTCATACATGCCAACAAGTTCATTCGTTACCGAGCGCAGATTGGGATATACCGTTACCTGAAATTATTACACCTGATAAAGTATGGCGTTTTAATGAACAACTGATACAGAGAAATTAAGACGAGCTTTTAACGCTATCTTTGTTTTTTTATATTATTATCTTATTTTATAAGGTTAAATCTCTATTTTTAACCACATTGTATTTAATATGAAAAATAGAGAAAGTACGAAATTTATAAAAAGCATTAATATCATTCTTAATCTTTCGGGAAAACAATTAGATAATACAAAACCAAACATTAATAAATACGATGATACTATCGCATCATTAGAAAAAAAACATGCTTTTAAACTAAAGAAAAAAAACATTCATTATATTTTTAAAAAACAATTACACTACCCTATGATTTTTTTAGATCGTTCTAAAAATATATTTATTCTTTTAAAATATAACAATAATGAATTTCTAATTTATAATCTACAAACTGACAATATGGAGACATGGAATAAAGAGAGATTAATAAATAACAGTATAAATCACTATTACTATCTGGACTTTGCAGAAAAGCATTTTTTTGATATCACTTGGTTTGTCCCAACCTTTATGAAATATCGTATATTATTTCAAAGTGTATTATTTTACTCGTTAATTCTTCAACTGCTAGCACTTGCCTCCCCGATTATTACGCAAATAATTATGGATAAGGTAATTATCCATCAAGCCCTATCCACGCTTGATGTGTTAATAATAGGTCTTATTTTTGTCGCCGTTTCAGAATCTGTATTAAAGGGGATAAGAGAGTATATTTATCATCATACAGCAAATAAAATTGATATATTGCTAAGTTTGAAATTAACTAACCATTTATTCAAACTTCCTATCAGTTATTTTAAATCTCGCCAAACAGGTATTATTGTTACACGAGTAAAAGAGCTTGATATCATTCGAGAGTTTATAACAAAAACCTTATTAATGTTATTAGTTGATTTCTCATTTATCTTTATTTTCCTATTTGTTATGGCTTATTTGTCATTAAAGTTAACATTAATCTTTCTTGCCACCATCCCACTCTATTTTATCTTAGCTAAATTAATTGCCCCTAAAATAGAAAAAACCGTACAACAGCTTTATCAATATTCAGCAACAAATAGTGCTTTTTTAACAGAAACCCTAGGAGGTATAGAAACAATAAAAAGCCTTTCATTAGAACCACGTTTTACACAACAGTGGCATACGCAAATCCATCAACTGACTAATGAAAATTTAAAATTACAAAATATTGATAACTTATCGCAATACATTGTTTCATTTTTACAAAAAATAACGACAGCGATACTTTTATGTCTAGGTGCTTTTGAAGTCATTTCACTTGCAATGACAATAGGTCAACTCATTGCTTTTAATATGCTATTAAACCACTGTCTACAACCTTTAAGTTCTGCTATAGAAGTTTGGGGAAAGTATATCCGAGCCAAAACGGCTATTTATAATTTACAAGACATTCTTAATCTCCCAATAGAGCAAGAAAAAGCCAATAAGAAAATGGCATTACAAGGTGAAGTGAGTTTTGAGAATGTCAGTTTTAGTTATCAACATAATGCCCCCCCTGTTGTAAAGCAAATTTCATTTAGAATAAATAAATATGAAACTATTGGTATCGTCGGGACGTCTGGATCAGGGAAAAGTACATTAGCACGCATCATCGCAGGGCTTTATATCCCACAATTAGGTCAAGTTAAGCTTGATGGCATTCCGGTTTGTGAAATTCCCCCCGCAGTATTACGTCAACAAATAGGGTTTGTCTTACAAGAGAATTTTTTATTTCATTTAACCGTGCTCGACAATATCCGTTTAACGCAACCATCAGCCTCATTAGATGAGGTTATTCATGTAGCTAAATTAGCAGGTGCTCATGAGTTTATTTTAAAACTTCCTTTAGGGTACGACACACTCATTGCTGAAAATGGCAGATCTTTATCTGGGGGACAATGCCAACGTATTGCAATTGCTAGAGCCTTACTCTCATCCCCTAAAATTTTAATTTTTGATGAAGCTACCAGCGCATTGGATGGTGAGTCTCAAGCCATCATCGAAAAAAATCTTCCCCTTATTACCCAAGATAAGACCGTCATTATGATTGCTCATCGCCTTTCCACAATAAAAAACTGTGACCGCATTATTGTATTAGAAAAAGGCCAGATAATTGAAGAAGGCAAACATAATGAATTGATTAGAAAAGATGGCGCTTATAAGAAACTTTGGCAACATCAACAAGGATAACAATGATGAAATCAAAAATAAAACAAATGATTGCTCACTACTTTAAAACTAAAAAAGAGCCTAAAAACTATGATTTTTACCCTAATCATATCGCCGTACTTGAGAAACCGCCGACACCTTATAGTCGTATTATTGCAATAATAATTTCATTAAGTGTGATTATATTTTTACTCTGGGCATATATAGGTAAATTAGATGTGCTTTCTTCAGCTATAGGAAAATTAGTGGTTTCAGGTTATTCGCAACAAATTCAAATTTATGAACATAGTCGCTTAAGCGCCATTCATGTAAAAAATGGCCAACAAGTTACCAAAGGAGAAGCGTTATTAACACTTGATATTTTAGGTGTTGATGAAGAGATTAATAATCTAAAAAATAAGATAGAAAATCTATTATTACTAAAAATTCGTTATCAAGCATTAAGTCAAAACACCCGACCTGATACAATTGATGATTTTAATTTACTAAATAAAGAAAAAAAAGAAGCGGTTCTACTAAGTTATCAAAAAGAAAAGGATGAATTTGATGCTAGTATTAATCATATTAATTCTGAAATAGAAACCAACAATAAAAACAAGCTTCTTACTCACCAAGAAATCAATTCATTAAATGAATTAAAAAACAATATTGAAAAACGTTTTAATATAAAGAAAAAACTCTATGATAAAAAAATCATTAGTACCATGGAGTTTTTAGAAAATAAAAAGGAGTTATTAGAAATTAATCAAATCATTAAAAGAAAATCATCAGAACTGATTATTTTATCCAGTCAAGAGCAACAATATATAAAAAATCGCGATAGATTAGAAAAACAAAAACACCTAGAGTGGCATGACAAATTTAAACAATATGAAAGCGAAGTTTTTATTTATCAACAAAATCTTTTTCATGCTCAGAAACGTCAACAATTAAAAGTTGTTCGTTCTCCTGTTACAGGTACAGTACAACAACTCGCTGTTCATACCCTAGGAGCCGTATTGCAACCTTCACAAGCGGTGATGGTGATAGTACCCAATACTCAGCATAATGTTGCTGAGGTGAATATTCTCAATAAAGATATTGGTTTTATCTATCCGGGTCAAAAAGCGGTGATTAAAATTGATGCTTTTCCTTATACCCGTTATGGCACCATTGAAGGCACCATTGTCAATATAGCAAAAGATTCCATACAACATGAACAATTAGGCTTAGTTTATCCCGTCCTGATTGAACTTGATAAGCAAGTAATGGGTGAAGATGAAGCACAATATAAACTGGCTACAGGTATGTCTTTAGTTGCCGATATAAAAATTGAAAAACGTCGAGTGATTGATTATTTACTCAGTCCAATAGAAGTTTATCAACATGAAGCATTAAGAGAAAAATAATAGCGAGATATCTATGAACTATATAACTGAAAATACGCCATCTCTTCATCCTTCAATTATTGATGGGCTTATTTATTTTTCAAAAAAGAATAAAGGAACATTAAAAAAAGAGCAGCTTATTCATTTTTTAGGTAATGACGACAATCTCTCTGAATTAAATATCATAGAAGCCGCTCAACAACTCAATTTAAAATGCGAATTTTCATTTTTTAATAGTGAAAGTGAGTATAAAGATAAAATAATTATTGATACACTTATCGAAATTAATGGTTATTGGTATATTCTAAAAAATAGAATAAGTGATAAATTAATTATTATTGACCCAAGCACTAACACAGAGAGTCATTATCATATTGATAAAAAAATCACTTATACCACACTGCTAATTATTAATAAGATATTTACCCCTAAACAGAGCAAGTTTAGCTTAATGTGGTGCATTCCATCGCTATTAAAACAAAAAAAATCATTATATTTAATTTTTATTTTATCTTGTTTTATTCAATTATTTTCTTTAGTTAATCCAATTATTTTTGAAAAAATTATTGACAAAGTATTAACGGGGAGAAGCCTCTCTAATTTGCAAGTTTTAGGGGTACTCCTCGTGCTGATTGCCATTATAGAGCCTATCTATCTTTTATTACGAGATAAACTTTATGCTTTTGTTTCTTGTACCCTAGGTGCCGAATTCTCAGGGAAAATTTATCAACACCTTATTCGGCTACCCAGTCAGTTTTTTAATCAACGTCAATCTGGCCAAATTATTGCTCGTATTCAAGAGCTTGCTCATATTCGCCAGTTTATTACTGGCTCTGCGTTGATGATGGTACTGGATTTTATTTTTATTATCGTATTTCTTTCAGTAATGTTTGCTTATTCCGTATTATTAACTTGGATAACCATAACAGCATTAGTCGTTTACTTTTTATTTTGGCTGATACTTGGCCCCATGATCCGTTATTGGGTTAAACAAGAGTATCAAGCAAATGCTGATAATATGAGCTTATTAACAGAAGCTATTAATGGTATAGAAACCATAAAAATAACAGCAACAGAACATCAATTTATTGAAAAGTGGCAATATAAACTCACTAATTATATCCTTAAGCGTTTTTCAGCGGCCAAAAAAGCGTTACTTGCTCAGCAATTAATTGGGGCTATTCATAAAATTACTATGGCAATTATCTTGTGGCATGGTGTTAATCTGATTATGAAAGCGCAATTAAGTGTGGGCGAATTAGTGGCTTTTAATATGTTTGCCACCCATATTACACAACCTATTTTACGTTTAGCCCAACTTTGGCAAGATGTTCAACAAACAGGCATCTCTATACGTCGTATTGGCGAGATCGTTAATACTCCCACAGAGCATCAGCATCAAGGGCTTGCTACTGTACCTAATATTGCAGGAAGTATAGTATTTTCTCATGTACGCTTTCGTTATACAGCCAATACTCCAGATGTGATTGAGCAACTCTCTTTTTCGATCCCCGCGGGCAAATTTATTGGTATTACAGGCCCCTCTGGTTCAGGAAAAAGTACTATCACACGTTTAATTCAACGTTTTTATACTCCTCAACAAGGCCAGATTTATATTGATGGTATGGATCTCGCCATTGCCAATCCCCTTACTTTACGCCAATCAATTAGTGTTGTTTTACAAGATAATTTTTTATTTAGTGGCACTATTATGGAAAATATTCGGTTATCAAAACCCGATTGTAGTGAAGAAGATATTATTGAAGCGAGTAAATTAGCCGGCGCTTTTCATTTTATTACTCAACTCCCTGAGGGATTTAATACACAAGTAGGTGAAAGAGGTAGTAATTTGTCAGGAGGACAGCGTCAGCGTATTGCGCTAGCAAGAGCACTTTTACCTGATCCACGAATTCTTATTTTAGATGAGGCAACATCGGCGTTAGATTATGCCTCAGAAGCGGAAATTTTAGCCAATCTTCCGGCTATTTGTAAAAATAGAACGGTAATTTGTATTGCTCACCGACTTAATGCTATTTCTATTTCAGATTATATTTATGTTATTGATAAAGGTCGTATATTAGAAGAAGGTACACATAGCGATTTATTAAATAAGAAAACACTTTATCAGCAATTGTGGCAACAACAGACACAGCAATAAACCGTGATAAGTAATGAACCATAAAAATAAAGGCTCTAATTATTGAGCCTTTATACTTAATATAAAAATATGCGATATTAGTACAACATACGAGCACGAATGGTACCCGGTAGTCCTTTTAGTTTCTGCAATACTAACTCAGCTTGTGCTTTCGTTTGTGTAGTAACATCAATCACTACATAACCCACATTACCAGCTGTACGTAGATATTGCGCAGCAACGTTAATATTTTCTTCTGTAAATACGTTATTGATACTATTCATAATACCCGGACGGTTTTCATGAATATGCAGTAAACGGTTTACATCATCACCATGACTAGGCAATGATACTTCAGGGAAATTAACCGCAGATAATGTAGAACCATTATCTGAATATTTAGCTAACTTACCAGCAACTTCATAACCAATATTTTCTTGAGCTTCTTGGGTTGAACCACCAATATGTGGCGTTAAGATCACATTATCAAATTTAATTAATTCTGATACAAAAGGATCGTTCGGATCGTTATTTGCCCCCGGCTCCGTAGGGAAAACGTCCACCGCTGCACCTGATAAATGTTTACTCTCTAGCGCTTGTGCTAATGCCGGAATATCAACCACAGTTCCACGAGAGGCATTAATAAGAATAGCGCCTGGCTTCATTCGTAATAGCTCTTCGTGACCAATCATATTTTTTGTTGATGGCGTTTCTGGCACGTGTAAGCTAACAATGTCACACATATTCAGCAGTTCAGATAAGTGGCGAACTTGGGTTGCATTTCCCAAAGGAAGTTTGTTTTCAATATCATAAAAATAGACATCTAAACCAACACTTTCCGCCAAAATCCCTAACTGGGTGCCTATATGACCGTAGCCAATAATTCCTAGTTTTTTACCTCGCGCCTCAAAACAGCCTTTAGCTTGTTTATCCCAAATACCACGATGGGCTTTAGCATTAGCTTCTGGAATACGACGCAGTAATAACAGTAATTCCCCTAACACCATTTCAGCCACGGAACGAGTGTTTGAAAAAGGTGCATTAAAAACAGGGATCCCACGACGGGCAGCCGCATCTAAGTCAACTTGGTTAGTACCAATGCAGAAGCAGCCTACAGCAACTAATTTTTCAGCGGCTGCAAAAATTTCTTCTGTTAAGTGAGTGCGGGAACGGATCCCCACAAAGCGTGCATCACGGATAGCTTGTTTTAATTCTTCTCCCGATAATGCACCTTTATGATATTCGATGTTGGTATAACCTGCTGCTCTTAAATTCTCTACCGCACTTTGGTGTACACCTTCCAATAGTAGGAACTTTATCTTTTCTTTTTCCAAAGATACCTTGACCATTTACCCTGCCCTATTTGTGTTACATGAATAAAAACGAAATCCTGTTTCACCAACATAACAAAAATAGATTTTGAGGCAATACAACCGATTGCACTGTTGACAGAATAAGCGATAGATAAAGTGATTTTCTACCGAGCAAAATGATTTTGACAATAAAAATGGCAGCATTTTAAAGAGAGATATCTCTATCGTGTGATATATATCACTGAATTTATGGTTTTCAAAATAATTTGCAAAAAGTCATCATTCTGATTATCTAAGGGGAAAGATAAAAGAGAGTGGGAAAACAATATAGTTCTCCCACTCTCTTTAAGAGGATGTTGTTATCTCTGACTAGAGATACAATTTAATCGTACTATTTAATGGTTTTCACACCTTCAGAAGTCCCCATTAATACAATATCGGCTCCGCGATTAGCGAAAAGCCCGACAGTGACCACCCCTGCAATACTATTAATTTTATTTTCTAGCTCAATAGGATTCAGAATAGTGAGATTATAAACGTCTAAGATCACGTTACCATTATCCGTCACGACGTTTTCACGATATTCAGGTAACCCACCTAATTTAACCAGCTCGCGAGCAACATAAGAGCGAGCCATTGGGATAACTTCAACAGGCAGAGGGAATTTACCCAAAACATCCACTTGTTTTGATTCATCGACAATACACACAAAGGTTTTTGCCACCGCTGCAATGATTTTTTCACGGGTTAATGCCGCACCACCACCTTTGATCATCTGCATTTGATGGTTAATTTCATCAGCACCGTCTACGTAGATATCGAGCGAATCAACTTCATTACAGTCAAAAACGGGAATGCCATAGCTTTTTAGTTTTGCCGTTGAAGCCTCTGAGCTAGAAACTGCACCTTCAATTTGACCTTTCATTGTTGCAAGAGCATCAATAAAATGAGAAGCCGTAGAGCCCGTTCCAACGCCCACGATAGTACCCGGTTTTACATATTCAAGGGCGGCCCAACCTACTGCTTTTTTTAATTCATCTTGAGTCATTTACAAAACCTTATTTTTCACATTTATCGAATAAGAATAGCATAGTGCCCATAAAATCCGCACAAGGTGTATCAAAATTTGAGACACAACATTTTAACTCATAAAAACTAAAAATATGGCATAGTACACAGTAGAACATAAAATCAAAGAGAATCTGTCAATGAAACGTCCTGATTATCGGGCCCTGCAAGCCCTTGATGCCGTTATTCGAGAGCGTGGTTTTGAACGAGCCGCACAAAAACTATGTATTACGCAATCTGCCGTTTCACAAAGAATAAAACAACTTGAGAATCTATTTGGACAACCTTTATTAGTACGTACGGTTCCGCCCCAACCCACAGAGCAGGGGCAAAAGCTACTCGCATTACTGCATCAGGTCGAAATGTTAGAAGAGCAGTGGTTAGGTGATGAAAATAGTGGCTCGACGCCTCTTTTACTCTCTTTAGCTGTCAACGCGGATAGTTTAGCTACTTGGTTATTGCCTGCTTTGCACCCGGTATTAACACAACTTCCTATCCGGCTTAATATTCAAGTAGAAGATGAAACTCGTACCCAAGAGCGATTAAGACGTGGTGAAGTGGTTGGCGCTATCAGTATTCAGCCTCAAGCATTGCCTAGCTGTCTAGTCGATCAATTAGGCGCATTAGACTATCTTTTTGTGGCATCCCCTGATTTTGCCCAACGCTATTTTGCAAATGGGGTCACTAAATCATCTCTGTTAAAAGCCCCCGCTGTCGCATTTGACCATCTTGATGATATGCATCAGGCTTTCTTACAGCAAAACTTCGGTTTATCTCCCGGTAGTGTGCCCTGCCATATTGTTAATTCTTCCGAAGCCTTTGTTCAGTTAGCTAAACAAGGCTCAACATGTTGTATGATCCCTCATCTACAAATTGCCGATGAGCTAAAAAGTGGTGAATTGATTGATTTAACGCCAGGATTATGCCAACGCCGCATGTTGTATTGGCACCGTTTTGCCCCAGAAAGCAGAACGATGAGAAAGGTAACGGATGCGTTACTTGATTATGGTCGTAAAGTGCTAAAGCAAGATGAAGAGTAAAAAGTAACGTTGATGATGTTGTTTCTTGATCAATATTATCGCTATTCTTAGAAAGGGATTTAACCAGTGTGTTCCATCAACCGGTTTAACTCACAGTGAGGAGTTGATGTTTTCCTCTACCGGAAGAAGCAAATTTAAGTTTTATTGGCATTTAACGGGCATAATATTGTATAATAAATGAACATAGGAAAAGGAGATTCAGATGAGCACTTTTATTCGTCGAAGTCGCAACGTTGCTCTAGCCATTGATGCTGGACGTAAAAGTGGTAGTGCTAACATAGAAGGTAATACCCCTGCTGATATTCAAGCCAGCCTGCTGAAAAGCTTAGGTGAGTTTACTGCATCTATTCCAACTACAAAACAACAACCTTACGTGAAAGGATCTCACGGTGCCAATCATAAAAAAACCTATTTCGGGAGTTGATCTCCGTGCAAGTTTTTATTTGACTTCCCAAAGTTTAGGATATCCTTCAAATAAACAGGCAATATTAATGGCTGATATTGCCACATTAATAGCTAAATGGAGGAATGGCTTAGAGGTCGAAATTTATACGGAAAATTATGAATTTAGATATGGTAGGATCAAGTCTTCACGTTTTAACGCCTCTGGTGAGGAAAGCGTATATTATGCAACTTACTTTCATACTCGTGCCAAGCCAAAGGACAATGATCCACTTCTAATAATTACTTTTGATCCCGTTGTTGGACAAGACGATTTTATGTTCATTGAGACCATTATTGATCATAGAACCTATTTTGGTTCACCGGGTGCAGGTAAAACTAAATCTCATATTGAAAGACGGTCATCTGATTTAAAACGCCGTATTGAAAATGGAAAAAAAATTAGTTCCGAACCTTCATCTTCAGTTCAAAACGTTAATAAAAATAACAATGATTCGCCTGACCAAGAAAATAAGTAAAGATGCTTTTTATATATGTAATATTTTCTGACATAAAATCATTTTAAAATATAAGCTTAATAACCGTTTTTCGCACCCAAAAGAACTACCAGATCTGATCCTGCGCTATAACATAGATGTATCAGCTCACTGCTGAGCCAATACATCTTATCCTTTGATGGTAAAGATTATTTAGCTGTTTTTAATTCAAATACCACGTCAACGTAATCTTTAAACTCAATGCTTTGTTGTTGATAGGTCTCTTTTACTGCTTCCGGTGACGGGGCACTTAATGCCATAGCATCCATTTTCATTCGTGCTATTGGATAAGGTGTTGCTTCTGGTGCGCGATAACTTACACTATAAACAGCCCCTAAATCAGCACCAAACCCTTTTGCCACTGAACTTGCCTGTTGTATGGCATTTTTAATTGCCACTTCTCGTGCTTTGGCTTTGTACTGTTCTGGATCATTAACGCCAAACTCAACGTTATTAATTTCATTTAGCCCTGCTGCTAATGCCCCATCCAGTAAGGTATTAAGCTGATCAAGTTTTTTGATTTTTACATCTACGGTTCGTGTTGCTGTATAGCCATTAATCACCGAACGTTCTGCTTTTTTATCATACTCATAATTAGGCTGTGTACGAATGTTGGCAGCATCAATATCTTCTTTCGTCACACCGTTTTCTTTTAAAAAGGCAAAATATTTTGCAACACGCTCATCCACTTGTTTTTTAGCTTGAGCTGCATCTTTTGCTTTTTCACTAACCTGAATATTAAGTGTCGCCATATCAGGAGTCGCTTTAATTGTTGCATTACCTGATGTAGTTATATGGGGTCCTTCAGGTACCGCCCCGGCTAAAGCGATTGAGGGTGCTCCAAGGGCTAACATGGATGCTAATACCATTGCTTTTACTTTCACAAAAACCTCCTGACAAAAATCATGTATGGGTATTGTCACTAAATTACGGTTATAACAACATTAGCATATCTGTTGTAAAGTTCTTTCAGATTAAAAGAGGTTTTTCCATCCCTGAGCGGCCAATTGCAGAGCAATAAACCACATCACACACCCCACAAACAAGTTGATGATACGTTGAGCGGTCACTTGGCTTAAAATAGGTGAAAACCAAGCCGCTAGTAGTGATAAAGCAAAAAACCAACTAATCGATGCGAATACCGCGCCAAAAGTAAACCAAGGACGTAATTCTGCTGATAATTGCCCTCCGATACTGCCAAGCACTACAAAGGTATCAAGATAAACATGGGGATTTAGCCAAGTGACGGCAACTAAAGTTACAATCACCCGCCAACGACTTTTCACTTGATTTTTATGTTGTGATAATTCAATCTCTTTTGTAAAAGCGGTTTTAAACGCATTCCAGCCATACCACAATAAAAAAGCCACACCGCCCCAAGTGATCAGTAATAAAAGATATTCTGATTGGCTCAGTAATGCACTTCCACCAAAGACTCCCCCGCTAATTAATATCACATCACTTAAAGCGCATAAAAATGCACTCATTAAATGGTATTGTTTTTTACTACCTTGTTGCAAAACAAAGGCATTTTGCGCACCAATGGGCAATATCATTGCTGCACTTAATAAAAACCCCTGAAAAAATGTTGTTAACATGCAAAATATCCTAATAATTATTCATTAAATTAAGAAAAATAATAAAAGGATTTTGTTATTAGAGGAAATGAATCATTCTTATTGATAATAAGAAAAACTAATAGCGGTAAAAATAAAAGAGCCACGCTTAATCGGTGGCTCTTGAGATGTGTTTTATAACAATAGTGCTTATTCTGCTTTCATCACGGTATTTTGTGCTTGATGCATATAGACATCCATTTGTGGGAATGGAATACCAATATTATTTGCATCTAGCGCGCGTTTAAAGTTTTCCATAAGATCCCAATAAACTGGCCATGCATCATCATTGGTGGTCCAAACACGTACCACAAAGTTTAATGAAGAAGGCGCCATTTCATGTAAACGTATTGTCACGCCTTGGTTATGTTGAATACGTTTATCTTGCGCAACAACATCACCGAGCACTTGTTTGACTTTATCAATATCAGCATCATAAGCAACGCCGACAATAATTTGTGTACGACGATTTGGCTCACGGCTAAGGTTAATAACCTCACTACTGATAATTTTGCTATTTGGAATAACAATGATCCGGTCATCCGCTGAACGTAATGTGGTCGAGAATATTTGTACATCTCGCACCGTACCTTCGACAGCACCAATCATCACGTATTCACCAGCACGAATAGGACGGAAGATAACAATTAAAACACCCGCTGCAAAGTTAGAGAGTGAGCCTTGTAATGCTAAACCAACCGCTAAACCTGCCGCACCAAGTACTGCGATAACAGAAGCTGTTTGAACCCCTAATCGACCTAATACTGCAATCAAAGTGAATGCAATAACGGTATAACGCACCAAGACAGACAAGAATGTCACAACCGTTGCGTCGATATGGCGTAACGTTAAAATTCGTGCAACCCCTTTACTGACCATTTTAGCGACAAAAAGACCAATAAATAGGATCAAGAATGCAGCAACGATATTCACAGCATATTGAATAAAGAGTTCTTGATTAGCAACAAACCAACCTGTTGCTTCATCTAAACTCGCAGGTAATTCATTCATTAGACCACCTTTTAAACTTATAATCCTAATAAAAAGAATAGCAACCAATAGTATATTGTGGCAGATTTATTTAATAAATATATGGGATTTGTTAACTTCTTCTATTTTCCAGAATAAATAACCGATATTTTTGTAGCATAGTAGCAAAATCATCTAATCCACAAAATGCGATGCTTTCATTATCGTAGTAGCTCATCCCTTCTTCTAAATCATCGGTTTCAAAATGGAGAGTATTCGCCCTTACCATAATTTCCTCATCATCAATAGATAAGCTGTATTCTTTACCAATCAATTGCCACTGTTTCTCACTGCCTTTAACTTCGTCCATCTCAGTCAAAATTTGATCGATTAAGCTGATATCACCTTGGATCTCATCATTTAACCAATAACCAATCGCCTCATGATCCATTGAAAAACGGGCCAATATACCGCCAGTAAGATCACGCTGAAATTCATAGTCCATGGTGTATGCCCCTTAAATTAGCTGTCGCCTTTTTCTATATAAAATATCTATTGTTATTATGGCAAAAATAACAAAAAAACAGGAGGCATTGCCTCCTGTTTCAGACTGCTGAACAACGTTATATGTTGGAACGCAGTTGTAATCAATTTTTAGTGAAAAATCAAACTCAGTTATACCGTGGTTTGGAAAATCACTTGTGTTGCTTTATCTGTATATTGCTCTAGTTGGTCAAAATTGAGATAACGGTAAGTATCTTCCGCCGTTTCATCGACTTTATTGATAAAATCAAGATACTCTTGTGGCTCTGGTAGACGTCCTAACAGTGAAGCCACTGCCGCAAGCTCTGCGGATGCAAGGTAGACATTCGCCCCCGTACCTAAACGATTCGGGAAGTTACGTGTTGATGTTGAAACAACCGTTGCCCCATCCGCCACTCGCGCTTGGTTACCCATACATAATGAACATCCCGGCACTTCGATACGAGCGCCACTCTTACCAAAGACGCTGTAATAACCTTCTTCAGTCAGTTGTGCTGCATCCATTTTTGTTGGTGGTGCAACCCATAAGCGTGTCGGTAATTGACCTTTATGTTGGTCGAGTAATTTACCCGCTGCACGGAAATGCCCAATATTGGTCATGCAAGAGCCAATAAAGACTTCATCAATTTTGCTGTTTGCAACTTCTGATAATAGACGAGCATCATCAGGATCATTTGGCGCGCAAAGAATAGGCTCTTTGATTTCGTTTAAGTCGATCTCAATTACAGCAGCATATTCAGCATCCGCATCTGCTTCAAGTAATTGCGGATCAGCTAACCAATTTTCCATTGCCGTAATACGACGCTCAAGTGTACGACGATCACCATAACCTTCTGCTATCATCCATTTTAATAAGACAATGTTAGATTGTAGATATTCGATAATCGGTGCTTTATCTAATTTAATCGTACAACCCGCAGCAGAACGCTCAGCCGATGCATCAGCTAGCTCAAAAGCTTGCTCAACTTTAAGTTCAGGTAAACCTTCAATTTCTAAGATACGACCAGAGAAAATATTCTTTTTACCTTTTTTCTCAACGGTCAATAACCCTTCTTTAATGGCATAAAGTGGGATGGCATGAACCAGATCACGTAGCGTTACCCCCGGTTGCATTTTACCTTTAAAGCGTACTAACACCGATTCTGGCATGTCTAATGGCATTACCCCTGTAGCCGCTGCAAAAGCGACTAAGCCTGAACCTGCAGGGAATGAAATACCAATAGGGAAACGTGTATGTGAGTCACCACCAGTACCAACAGTATCTGGCAATAACATGCGGTTTAACCATGAGTGAATAATGCCATCACCCGGACGCAGTGAAACCCCTCCACGATTCATAATAAAATCAGGTAACGTGTGATGGGTGGTTACATCAACAGGTTTTGGATAAGCGGCGGTATGACAGAATGATTGCATAACCAAATCAGCGGAGAAACCTAAGCATGCTAAATCTTTCAGTTCATCACGTGTCATTGGCCCTGTAGTATCTTGAGAGCCAACGGAGGTCATTTTGGGTTCGCAATATTCACCAGGGCGAATACCATCACGACCACAAGCGCGTCCCACCATTTTTTGTGCAAGTGAGAAACCACGATCGCTCTGTTCCACTGCTTTGGCATGACGGAATAAAGTGCTAGGTGGTAAACCTAAGGCGCTACGAGCTTTTGAGGTCAATCCACGACCGATGATCAAAGGAATACGGCCACCCGCACGCACTTCATCAATCAGTACTTCTGTTTTTAGTGCAAAGGTTTCCAATAACTCATTGGTTTCATGGTTACGGATTTCACCTTTGTATGGGTAAATATCAATAACATCACCCATATTTAATTTAGAAACATCAACCTCAATAGGTAATGCACCGGCATCTTCCATCGTGTTGAAAAAGATAGGGGCAATTTTGCCACCCAATACAACTCCACCACCGCGTTTATTTGGTACATAAGGGATATCATCCCCCATAAACCAAAGTACCGAGTTGGTTGCAGATTTACGTGAAGAGCCTGTTCCGACAACATCCCCCACATAAGCCAGTGGGAAACCTTTTTTATTCAGTGCTTCGATTTGTTTAATCGGGCCAACGCTACCCGGTTGGTCGGGTTCAATGCCTTCGCGGGCATTTTTTAGCATAGCTAGAGCGTGTAATGGGATATCAGGACGAGACCAAGCATCTGGTGCTGGTGATAAATCATCTGTATTGGTTTCACCCGTCACTTTAAACACGGTTACCGTGATTTTTTCAGCAAGTTCTGGACGTTCAGTAAACCACTCTCCATCAGCCCAAGATTGCATAATTTGTTTCGCGTAAACGTTGCCAGCTTTCGCTTTTTCTTCAACGTCATAAAAGCTATCAAACATCAATAAGGTATGAGAAAGTGCTTTTGCCGCAATAGGAGCCAGTTTGTCGTTATCTAGCGCTTCAATTAATGCATGGATATTATAGCCACCTTGCATAGTACCTAATAATTCTACGGCTTTTTCTGGCGTGATAAGCGGTGATGTTGTTTCACCTTTTGCGAGAGCCGTTAAAAAACCTGCTTTAACATAAGCGGCTTCATCAACGCCGGGTGGAACACGGTTAACAATTAAATCAAGAAGGAATTCTTCTTCGCCTTTTGGGGGGGACTTTAATAGCTCAACAAGTGCGGCTGTTTGTGTGGCATCGAGAGGTTTTGGAACGACACCTTCAGCTGCACGCTCTGCTACGTGCTTACGGTATTCTTCTAGCACGACTTTCTCCTCGCTTCTTTGTCATTTTGTATAACCCGGCTGTCTGCACCCTATCTAGTTGGATGCCAGGTCAGAGGATCTTTTGCTCGCATAAAACATCTATGGTTGTGAAATTATGCCCAGCTAAGGGCTATCAGCATAGCAAATTTTCAACACTATGTTAATTCGTTCACATAAAAGCAACATACAACAAACGTAAATCTCACCTTATTCATATTATGACACTCAATCTAATAGGCATTTTTCACCAGCCTCGTTTTTACCAATAAACTCAGTTAATAAATAGATATCAGTGCTACTCGGTAAACGTAACTTATCTTGTAAATTAAAGTCATTTGATTTAAGTAATAAATAACTAGAACAATAAACCTTACACATACATCCTTTAGAATTATTTTAAATAGAATGCTTATAAAAATAAACCCAACATCACCAACAAATAAAAACTTAATCAATAAACTACTATAAACCCCATATAATAATTATTTTTTGATAGAGTTTTAAAATCTAACATATTAATATGAAATAGCATTACCATGCTAATTATTTAAACAATAATTTCATTAAGTTCATTTACAAATAGCACTTAGCAATTACGTTCAACCTTTACATTTAAAAAAAGAAAATTATCGATTTATTCATTAAAATGATTAATTATATGGAGAAAGTCTTTATGGCAATTAACGAAAAATTTGTCCAAGAAATATCAAGCATTAATTATAATAATAGTATATTTTCACTCTATTTTGTCGGTCAAGATCCTCATAAAATAGCACAAGGTATCATGCCAGAAAAAGATGAAGAATTAGCCCTAAAGTAAGTGATCCACATTCCTGCTTCTGGTTTTATTTATATGGCTTCAATAATTAAAAGCATGCTGGAAAATCCATGCATAAACAAAGAGTTTGAAAAGCTAATTGCAGCAGATCTACTTCCTATTCTTCAAAATGAAACTAATATGACTGAAAATTTTACTGCCCTTCATTTAATAAAAAAAACAAATAATAGAAGAATAATTTTATAGAAGAACTTATTCATCATAAATTAACTCTTACCTTGTTTATTAATAACTGAAATAAATACAACTAATTAAAGAGAGGAAACGATTATTTACAATAATCTTCTCTCTTCAGTTTTTTTGTCTTAAAAAAGACAATTCAGTCAAGTCAGACGCTAGAAGGGTATATAGAGATGCTAGAACTACTGTATTTAAAAATTACTGTACTTTTTATTAAAAATAAGTTTGAGGGAAAATGATGTCAAAAATTTTAAAAGATTTAGAGTTTACTTTTACAGGAAAACGTTATGGTACAGATGGAAATGACGATATTGATGCCATAGGTTTTGGAGGGATCATTTATGCAGGAAAGGGACACGATACAATCACAGTCGGAACATTTGCAGTTACCGCTTACACCGGAGACGGGCACGATTTTGTCAGAGGGGGAAGTGCTTATCTTAAGATTATTGATGAGAACGGTGATTTAGATGTCAGAGGATTAAATGCATGGGGAGAAATTGAAAAGTCCGGTCATGGCGATCTGAAATATGTTGGTGCTTCTGCCGCGATTAAGATTAATCATACTGGATATGAATATGGAAATATCAATTATTCAGGAGCTGCTATTGCAAATATCATCACCCGTAAAGGCGCAATTAGTAATATCAACTACCAAGGTGCTGGCGGTTACAATCAAATTTGGCATGAAACCAATACTGGCAATATGACGTTTAAAGGGGGGGGAGGCTATAATAAATTGGTTCGTACTTGGTTTAATAGCTATCAAAATTCAAAAGGAAATATTAATTTTGAAGGATTAGGCGGAGGCAACGGAATCTTCTCTCGCGTTGAAACAGGTGATATTAAATTTACCGGAGGTGGCTTAGAAAACGTCTTAATACGCGAAGGTAAATCAGGCGATATCTTTATGTATGGAGCAGGAGCCAATAATAGGCTTACACGTATCAGCCGAAATACTGATACCTATAAAGAAACAAGTGGCAATATCTATTTTTCGGGGGGGGGAGGTTATAATCATATCTATTCCAATATAGCACAAGGCAATATCACATTTTATGGAGCTGGGGCTTACAATGAGATCATTCGTACAACTCAAGTTCATCCTCATAATGATTTATTAGTTGAATATACGAAAGCTGAAAATATTTTTCTAACAAGTGCTTATATGTTAAATCTAGACTTAGATAAAAGTATTAATTTTCTAACAAGTGATAATAAGCAAAATTTCGAATCCGGTAAACCTGTTGAAGTAAAAGCGATTAAATCATTGCGAGAACCAAATACTTATTTGTTTAAAACACCGGGCCCAGGGGATACCAATTTATTCATATCAGACTATGGTCGTCGAGATTATACCTTTAATAAAGTCAAAATTTACAATGATCCTGAAACGGGAAAACTTCAATACGATTCCGAACTTTGGCGTATAACGCCTGATAGTGGGGACATTAGGAACATACGTTTTGATAAAAAAAATTTTGAGGATACCTATAATCTTAGTGTGGTCAATAATTGTTGGAATACATTAGAAAAACAAGAAATTATCGAATCACCACGTTTCACAAAAATAAATGCTGATAGCCACTATCAATTATCTAATTTAAAAGTATTTCAACACATTAATACAGAACAAATCCAAAGAAAGTCTCTAGAAACAATCAAGTTGGGCGTAGCACAAGAACTTTTTAAAGACGATAATTCTGCTGAATGCTCTGGTGATATCAATTTCACAGGTGGTGGCGCTGGTAATGTCATTAAATCTGATGTTACACAAGGTGATATCAATTTTACAGGTGGCGGCATAGCAAATGTAATAAAACATAACTCTAATTATGGTAATACCAACTTTACTGGTGGAGGCGCAGCCAACATCATTGTAAAAAAAGGTCAAAGAGGAGACCTAACATTTGATGGAGGAGGATTAGCAAATGTCTTACTACATCAAAGTAAAGAAGGAAGAATGAACATTAATGCTACTGGTGCCACGAATGTATTAATCCGAATTGGTGACGGTGAATATAAAGCACATCTTACGGCATTAGGGAATGTTTCTATTCACAAAGGACAAGGTGATAGTCATATCACAATGTTAGGAGGATTAAATACCCATACCCAGATTGATAGTCATCAGCGTGATAAGGCTTTATGGCGAGCATTAGGCGGACTTAATGTCATGACACAAGTCGGTGCTGGTACTATTACATCGTTACTCGGCGGCGGTGGAAATGTCCTGACTAAAATGGGTGAAGGCGACCTAAGTAGCATCATGTTAGGTGGTGCTAATATCATTACACATATCAGCAATAACAAAATAAAATCAAACACTTACACTATCACCCTAGGTGGATTAAATATTTTAACAAAAAAAGGTCAAGGTGATATTTTAGCCATAATGGGGGGAGGTGGCAATGTCCTAACACATATCGGAAACGGTAACATACATGGCGTTATGCTTGGAGGTGCCAATATCTTAACTAAAGTAGGTAATGGTGATCTTTCAGGCATTATGCTAGGTATTGGTAATGTACTAACACATGTTGGCGATGGGCAAACCCTAGGTATAATGGGCGCTGTGGGGAATATTTTCACTAAAGTCGGTAATGGAACCAGTATGGGTGCCATGGTCGGTGGTGGCAATATATTCACCCATATAGGTAATGGTGAAGCTTGGGCACTAATGGGAGGTTTAGGCAACGTCTATACCAAAATAGGCAATGGGAATACTTTGGCACTAATGATCGCCAAAGGGAATGTGTTCACTCATGTGGGTGATGGAATGTCGGTTGCTCTAATGTTAGCGATAGGCAATATAGCCACAAAAGTGGGCGATGGCATGACATTAGCTGCAATGATTGGCAGTGCTAATATTTTTACTCACATTGGGCATGAAGAAACCTTTGCTGCAATGGTGGGTAAAGGTAATGTCCTTACCAAAGTTGGCAATGGATTAACATTGGGATTAATGCTAGGTGTGGCTAATATTTATACCCATGTCGGTGATGGCATTAGTATTGGGCTGTTTTCTGGTAAAGCAAATATCATGACCAAAGTGGGTAATGGAACCACATTATCAGCGATGTTTGGCAAAGCCAATATTATGACCCATATCGGTGATGGGATAACTGGCATACTTGCATTAGGCCAAGCCAATATCATAACAAAAGTGGGTGATGGCATTGCGGGAATCATTGCTGGTGCGAAAGGAAATATCGTTACTCATGTAGGTGATGGAATAACCGCTGCGATCCTCGGCGGAAAAGCGAATATTTTAACAAAAGTGGGTGATGGGCTCACCGTAGGTCTGCTGATTTCAAAGGTGGGAAATATTATGACCCATATTGGTAATAGCACCACGATTGGTTTTGCCAAAGGCAACGCCAATATCATCACAAAAGTAGGCTATGGTTTAGGCATTAATGCGGCATGGGGTAAAGCTAATATTTTCACTCATATCGGCGATGGTGAACGATATAACTTCGCCAAAGGAAATGCCAACATCATTACCAAAGTAGGTAATGGACAAGAAACCTCTGTTGTTAAAGGTAATATCAATATTATTACACACGTAGGTAGTGGAAATAATTATACTGGTGCATGGGGCAATGGGAATGTTGTAACACAAATTGGTGATGGTCGTCAGGTCGCCTTAGCAAAAGGTCATGCAAATATTGTCACTATGCTCGGAAAAGGTGACAACTATGGCATAGTTTGGGGTAAAGCCAATATTTCGACAAAAGTAGGTAATGGCACGCAAGTCACCATAGCAAAAGGCCAAGCAAATATTACAACAACCGTAGGTGATGGCCTAGGTGTTACCGTTACATACGGCAACGCAAATATCAATACTAAAGTGGGGAATGGTGTATCTGTAAACGTTGCTTGGGGGAAATATAACGTAAGTACCAAAGTGGGTGACGGCTTAAATGTTTCGGTCATGAAAGGTACCGCTAATGCAAATATCCATGTTGGTAACGGTTTAGGTATTAACGCCTCTTACGCAAAAAACAATGTCATCGTTAAAATTGGCAATGGTGATATCTACAGCTTATCGGTTGCTTCTAGTAATACTCAAAGTAATAAACTCGCTACTTTCTTCGGCAATATAAAACAGAGTGTACTTGGTGTGGTCGGGAGTCAGGCTATTAACTATTTAGTACAAGGTGATGATGTAACCACTTCCGGCTCCCGCAAAGGCAAAGGCGCTATTCATTTAATTGAAAAATCTTCAATCGACGGTTTCAAAATGAACAAAATCGACGAAGTGAAGAGTAACATTGATATAAATTTAAAAGGTCATATCACAGAGGTAGAAACCCCTAGTTTAAGTGATGTTAATACAGATGAATCCAACTTAACCAATAACAGTCCGAATTTGATCATAAATGGTGACTTTAAACATGGATTTAAACCTGTAACAGAAGGTTGGAATATTGCATATACTCAGGATAAAATTACAGCAATTAGCCAATATGGACATAGAGCCTCTATTGATACACCAACTAATACTAATAATAAAGATTATTGGGATGGTGGACTTATAGCAGAATACAAGGAAGAATATGAACCAAATATCGCTATATATCAAGATATTAGTGGTTTAATGCAAAATGAGGTGATTGAATTAAGTTTTGAGTATGAACGACAAGATAATACGCCAACAGAGAATAAATTAAGTGTTATCTGGAATGGTGAGGTTGTCTTCACTTCATCAAGTGATGATAAGTCAATAGCATGGCAACAACAACAAATTAAATTAACCGCAAATGCAGAAAATAATCGTCTTATTTTTACCATTCCAGGCTCTGATGGCTTGCAAGGAAATAATTACAGACTAAGAAATATTGTCGCTAAATCAGCTGTAGCAAATATAAACAAGCATATCTCAGATTCTGATGCGACAAAAAATGCCCTCGCTGACAAAAAGAAGGCAGATGCCAATCGTCAAAAACTAACTGATGAAAAACAACGCCTATTAGACCACATCTCTACCACACAGACTGAACTTGAATCGACCGATCACCTTGCACTGGAGAAAAACGGCCATAGAGAACGCGATGCCATTCTTGAAGAAGCTAATTCAGTAACACACAATTTGACCACAGTTGGTCAAACACTGGAAGTACTCAGCGAATATTCACAAGATGCCCCCCCCTCAGATCAACCATGGAGTGAGCCATTCGCGGAAGGAATTTTAAAGGATGTACAGAAGAGCTTAATTAATACTAAAAAAATTGTTTCAGTGCCTGTTAATAATATTAAAACTCAGTATGTTGCAAACCTTACAAAGGTGAAAAAATCGATAAAAAAATCGGAATATGGCGTTATTCAAAGTGAAGAACATTGTCAAGAAGTGCAACTCGATACTTCCAAAGCAAAAAATGATGCAGATAAAAGATACTCAGACGCGATAGATAAAAAAAATAGTGCTCAAATGGCAGAGAAAAAAGCATCAACCATGGTGGAAGATGCGAGATCACGAGGAGATACGGAGCAAAAAACAGCGACTAGCATATCGGATAAAGCACAAAAAGAAGCTAAATCTGTTCAACTGAAAGAAAGTGATAAACCTAATCGTCACAGGGCGCATGGTAGCGGTTTATCCGGAGAAGCGGCCTATGTAGAGGGGGCTGATGATAATCCATCCAGTTATATCAAACCAATATCAACTAAAAAAAATGATGGTCGTTTCAATAATAAACTGACAACATTTAATCAGGAATTACTTGATGATGCTCAGCAAGCCATTAATCGTTTAAGCATTAATGCTGGGATCCGACAAAAATCGGCAAACGTTCTTCCCTCTTTTACATCAGACCTTAATGGAGATGACGTAGCAACCTATCAACAACCTTCTCTTCGTTCAGGCAATCTTCAATATCACAAAATAGGAGCTATCGCGGTCAATCTTTCTGGATTAGGCGAAAGCCCCATTTTTGAAACGCTAAAACAAAAATTCAATGTAAAAATTAAGAATAGAAATACTTACTTTACTTTTATTTTGGAAAAAAATAGTGGTCGTATCCAAAAAAATATTTATTTGGATAACATCAATGATCCCACTCAGCAAAAAATAATAGAACACTTTATTTTAGCTAATTATTCAAATTTTGAAGCAATGCCTAATGAACTTCATTTAGAAAATGACAAAATTAAATCAAGTCATAACAACAAAGATAGGATACTTGCAGAATACGTAGAACATAAATGGCAAATGCTAACTGATTCAAAAGTCATGTCAGTTGATGAACTACATAAAGTTGCAAGTGTTAAAGGCAAAATACAAGGCGAAAGTTATAAATCAATCATTACAACTCTCTCGGAATACCATGAAAAAGAATCGAATACAAACTGCTTACCAATAGAGAAATTGAGAGTGCTAGCTCAGTTGCGAAACCAAATTGATGGTTACCTATTAGGACACCCCGACTCTGAACGCAATGATGGATTGAAACAGTTACAAACTCAAGTCAATACACGTTATAAACACGCATCGGCTTTAATACAAGATAGTCACACCATCAACGCTGATAGCAGCTTTAGTCGCTTATACGATTCACTTTCAAATGCCAATTTAAAAAGAAGTAAACACATTTATATTGATATTAACGGACACTTTGTCACTGAAGGAAAAAACAATCTGCAAGGGAAAAATAGACTAACCAGCGGAAAAGAAGTGATTGAGCGAGTAAAAAATGCCGTAGAAAAAGAATATGGCGCACCGATTGCCAATAAAGTCTTCAGTCAATTTGCAAATAATGAATTCGCTGAAAACGGCGAGGGTATTGATGTTTCAGGGTTAAAAAAAATTCACAGAGCTATTGAGCGGGAACTATCTCCTCATAGTGCAACCTTATATATCTGGAAACCAAGCAATCATAGTAATTTGGGACACGCCACACTACAAATAGGTCAAGGTCGCTTACTGTTAAACACAGAAGACGCACAAAATAATCATAAAGAAAACTACATCAGTTGGTGGCCTAACAAGGCGAAGTCATATTTTGATGTGATGGGAGTCCCCTCACAACCAAAAGAGTCGTTAGCATCGGATGTTGCAGCAGAAGAAAATGATGGCTTTGGTTTAAATTACAAATATAAAGAACTAAACAGATATGACCGACTCATGAATATTGCGAAAGGTGAAACGGTCACCACTGCAGATGATTTATCTCTTGCAGACGCAAAAAATATATTGACGATCCCAAATTATATAGAAAATTCAAAAATACCGCGAACAATTGGACAGCCTTTTATTGATGAATGGGTAATAACTCAGAAAAAACTCAACAACATCGCCACAAATTTTCTAGAAGCTGTACAAGGTAAATTTAGTGGAAATACCATAACTATAAATGGTGCCATGATACTATTGACAGAGCCCACGTTACTATCAAAAAGAAAAATCCCACTTTCTGTTGCACAGCCTTTTATTGAACAATGGGATAATATAAAAACACAACAAGAAGATATATCTATTCAATTATTAAAAGCGATGAAGACTTGGATACAAGAAGGTAAGGATCCAACGTTAACGAAAAAACGAATTGCTTTAGTAGAAAACGAATTTGCTGAGCAAAAACAAAAAAGTATTGACAGATTTAAAACCAGCTTACCTGATGAAGGACGAGTATTCCGTATTAATTTAGAGGGGTTAGACGTTGCTGCTATGCAAGCTGAATGGCAACGAATTAAAAATTCACCTAATGGTCGTTATCATTTATTAACCCAAAATTGTTCGAGTATCGTAGCGAAAATTTTAAAAGCGGGTGGCGCAGATGAACTGATTGGCTATAACTGGCAACCTAAATATAATATTTGGACACCAAATCAAATGTTCGCATTTGCTCAAGAGTTACAAGAAGCGCAAATGGCACGACAACAAAGTAGAATGATTCCACCTAACTTACACGCGTTGTCAGGTTCTGAAAATATCCGTCAAGAGCTAGAAAACACCTCCCCTCTTATTTCTGCTGAACAAAAGCTCAATATTGTTTTTAGTGAACAGGAAACGGGTTTTCTACTGACACAAGCATCAGATGAAACGAATGAAAAATTTATTTATATAAAAAATGGAGATAATCAAGAACAACAAAAAATAATGAGTAATTTTATACTCACTCATTATCGTGATTTTGACTCTATCCCTGAGCAACTTTATTTCTTAGATAATACAATCGTGTCACTCGATAAAAACCATTCACGAATATTATCAGAAAAAGTCGGTGAAAATTGGCAACCTGTTGCCTATTCGAATCTAATGACTGCTGATGAATTAACCTCCGCTGCAGAGGTGACAGGAAAAGCACGCGGTGAAAATTATAAAGCGATCATTCAATCGCTTAGAGATTATGAATTACAAAGTACAAATACAAACAACACACCAATAGATATATTTCAGCAACTATCCACATTACGTATACAAATTAATAGTTATCTGCTTAAACACCCTGATTCAAAACGTAACGAAGCATTGCAACAATTACGCGACCAAGTTGATATACGTTATAAACATGCTTCTATCTTATTAAGTAATAGCCAGCAAGTTGATTCAAATAATACTTTTAGTCATTTATATGAGCTTTTTTCAAATGCTAACTTAAAAATCAACAAACATATTTATCTTGATGAAAACGGCAACTTTGTTACAAAAGGGAAAAATAATTTACAAAACCAAGACAAACTTATCAGTGGTAAAAATGCAATCACAAGCATTAAAAGATTGGTCGAAAAAGAGTATGGCAGTGAAATTACCAATCAGGTATTTAATCAATTTACAGAAAATGAATTTGCCCGAAATGGCCATGGTATTGACCTGTCAGGATTGAAAAAAATTCACCAAGCAATTGAACAACAAGTTTCACCAATCAGTTCTACACTATATATCTGGAAGCCCAGCAAACATAGTCGCTTGGGGCATGCTGCGCTACAAATAGGTTCTGGGCGCTTACAATTAGATAGCGATAGTGTGCAGGATAACCATGATAATAATTATGTCAGTTGGTGGCCTGCCGGGAGCAAATCGCTCGCAAACCCACTGAATATTACAACAGAAAAAAATCCTGATTTAAAATTACGCTGGTATGATTTAAGCCAACCAGTGAGTCGCTCAACAAATTTCATGACTTTACAAATTGATATTCAAGAAGAGGAAAAGACGAATTTCAAATTAAATAAAGATGAAGGGGAAAATGACAGACAGTTAAAAGAATTTAGAGATAAAACGAATCTTACCCGAGGTCTCGAAAATATTACACCTGAAATCGCAGGCTTACTGTTGAAAGCTCCTCATTTGATACCAGAAACACTTATCCCACCTGAAATTTCACACCCCTTTATTAAACAGTGGAAAAGCCCAAATAGTAATCTACTTGAAGTATCAACAAACTTTTCAATCGCAGTGAAAAACTGGCTAAAAGTCGCCTTTCCAACAGCGATGATTAACCAAACCTTTGCATTGGAAATCAAGAAAATTAAAGAAATTGAAGACCGAAAAACAGAAAATTTCAAAACAAGTGTCGCTGATGATACAAATGATGGCGTGGTGTTTCGCATTAATCTAGAGGGACTTGATGCCGCCGCCATGCAAAAAGAGTGGAAGCGCATTAATAGCCAGTCTGATCCTCGTTACCAATTATTAACCAAGAACTGTTCTAGTATTGTTGCTAGAATATTAAAAGCAGGCGGAGCAGATCAACTGATTGGTCATCATTGGAAACCTCGATTTGGCATATGGACACCAAATGAGTTGTATAAATTTTCTCAAAAGATACAGGAAGCACGCTTAGCCCAAATTGCGGTACAACAAGGCAAACCTATACATTCTAATTTACAAGCATTATCAGACCACAATAAAGTGGCTATTGATAATGACGGTACATCACCAAACGAGAGAAAAAATCTTAGCCCATTAACACGTTTTTTTAATGATCATTTTTTCGGCAGCTATGAACGTCGTAGAGACATGACAACGGTGATGAGAATAAAAAATGAAGAAAAAATAACATTAAAAGGGGATGCAGGCCGTCTTACAGGATCATATTACAGAGGAAACGACAATATTCCAGAAGCTACCGATAAGAAAGTAGTACTATTTTTACATGGTTCAAATTCCCCTACCGAAAAACAATCCTCTAGTTTTTATCATTATTATAACCAACAAGGCATCGATATGTTAGCGATTAACATGAGAGGGTTTGGCGAAAGCGATGGCTCGCCAACAGAGCAAGGAATGTATGCTGATGCACAAACCATGTTCCGTTATCTCGTTAATGATAAAGGTATCGATCCTAAAAATATTATTATTCATGGTTATTCCATGGGGGCACCAATTGCGGCTAAATTAGCCAGCGATATTTCAGCTAACGGTCAGCATATAGCTGGGCTATTCTTAGATAGACCAATGCCAAGTATGTCAAAAGCAATTGAATCTTATGATGAATATAGCCTTAAGAAATTGACTGGACAACTCGCAAAAAAAATCAATGGCCAATTCTCCGTAGAAAAAAATCTACAGGGTTTCTCAAAAGATATCCCCATTATATTGCTCACTGACTGTGGCGAGCTGGGCATTGGTGGTGAAAAAATGCGCACTAAATTACTTGATAAAGGATATCTAGTTAAAGGAGAAAGAACCGATGTTTCTCATTTAGAGAGCCTTAAGTTGATGAATCAATACGGTAAACAAATAATATCAAGTTTACTATCCCCAGAGTATGTAAATAACACCAATCACAGAAATGCGTTAGATTCGATACAAAACCCGATAAAAAAGAATAAGGTGACTGATTGGGGGATGGTATATGTAAAACCCAATGATAATGGGGGTGATAGTCGTTTTGATAGCCAGATTATTATCCAAACAGAGGATGATCCGATAGTCGCTCAAGCAGCTTCGGCACTTGCCGCTAAACATGCCAAAAATAGTATCGTGGTACAATTGGATGCCGATGGTCATTACCGCGTAGCTTATGGCGACCCAGCACAACTTTCAGGTAAAATACGTTGGCAGCTTGTTGGCCATGGTCGTGAAACAACCGAAAATAATCATTTACGCCTTAGTAACTACAATGCTGATGAGCTTTCCAATCAATTGGTTAAATTCAATACCGTATTCAGCAAAGAAAATCATATCAATACAACTCCTGAACATATCAGTATTGTCGGTTGTTCATTAATAAGTAATGACAAGCAGGCAGGATTTGCCCACCAGTTTATCAATGCATTAGATCAACAAGGCATTCGTAGTAGCGTTTCTGCTCGAGTAACAGAGGTCGCCGTTGATAGCAATGGTCACAAATACACCAAAGATAACAACGGAGAGTGGGTAGCCAAACAAACCCAAAACAAGGTAGTGTTAGATTGGAATAAAGAAGGCAAAATCACGACTGAATTTGAGCAAATACATAATGGTGTTGCTGAAGGTGATATTGATTTGACTAAAGTAGGTGCTTCAGCTGACAACAAAGTACGTGGCGCAATTGCAGATAATAATGAAGTCTTTACCGCCCCCAAAAAAGGTAAAAAATCAACCAAACAAAGCTCATCAGGAAGTGATAATTCATCACTAAGCTATTCTGGCAATATCCAAGTCAGTGTGGGTGACGGCGAGTTTACAACGGTTAATTGGGGAACCTCTAATCTTGGGATCAAAGTAGGTACTGGCGGATTTAAATCACTGGTTTTCGGTGATAACAATGTGATGGTACACGTTGGTAATGGTGATAGTAAACATAGTGTTGATATTGCTGGCTATCAAGCTTTCGAAGGTATGCAATTATTTGTTGGTACACGTAACGTCAGCTTTAATCTGGGGCGTAGTAATGATCTTATTGTGATGTTAGAAAAATCAATTCCAACCCCTCCACTGATCAACCCTTTTGATGGTGCTGCTAGAATCACCAAAGTTCTAGAGTCAATCGCATGCTCAGGTGAAAATAATGATAATGATTGGTTGTCGGTACAAAACGATCAGTGGACACTCGCTGGCGCTAAAAAATTTGCCATAGATATGTCAGGAATAGACCAAACGAGCAATGTTGACTATAAAACACTGACTGATCTGAATTCACAGAATAAGCGTAGTAGCCGTGGATTAAAGAGTGATCTAGAAGCCACACTAAACAAAAAATATAACCAGTGGTTAGGTGGTAGTGGCAATAACAACGAGATGGGAAAAATCAGCCGAGCTGAGCAACTTCGTCAACTAGATAGTAAAATCGCTTTTAATTTCGCCATTGGTGGTCAAGGTGCTGATATTCAAGTTACTGCCGGGAATTGGAACTTGATGTTTGGTGATAATATCCAGTCTATTATAGACACTAATCTTGGCTCATTATTTGGCTTAATGACGCAGCAATTTACAGCAACTGGTATGGTGGAAACCACCTTTACTTATACCCCCCAAAACTTACCAACTAAGTTAAAAAATAAATTGCTAGGTCGGTTAGCCAGCGTGAGTTCAGACACGACTCTGGGGGATATTTTTGGAGTAGACTCTACCACAGATGGAAAAATAATCTCTCGTAATGGTGAGCCCATTGATGTTGTCGCTATTTTGAAAGATATGCTCGCTGTAGTGACTGAGTTTGGAGGTGAAAAACTGTCCGCATTTACTGATCCGACTAAATTATTAGATAACCTCCAATCATCTATTAATCTGGGCAAGGATGGTATTATTTCATTTGCTGAAAGCCATGGTTTAAAAGAAAAAGCGACAGAAGATCAACAAAATGAATCTGAAGTTTCAATTAATGCCCAAACACCAATAACAACGAGTCAAACTGAAAATAGCAAGATCACAGAGGAAAATGATCGCCCTTTCGGCTTCAATTCGCTAAATATCCCCAATCTATTTGCCACAATCTTTAATAAAGATAAACAAACAGATATGCGTGATCTCGCAGAAAACCTCAAAGAAAATTTAGCAGCTGATGTACTGAACATGGAGAAGAAAACGCTCGATTTCTTGCGTAATAGTGGTCATTTAAAAGGCGATGGTGACATACATGTCTCTCTTGGCAACTATAATTTCAACTGGGGGGGAGATGGTAATGATCTCGGCGCTTACCTAGGAGATAATAATAATTTTTGGGGTGGGCGTGGTTCAGATACTTTCTATGCAACGGGGATCTCAAATATTTTTACTGGGGGTTACGGAAATGATCTCGGCGTCTTGATGGGGCGCTCAAACATGATGTTTGGAGGCGATGGAGATGACACTGCTATTATCGCCGGTCGGATCAATAATGTCTATTTAGGTGACGGACTCGATAAAGCATTTGTCTTTGGGGAAGGCGGTGAAATTCACACTAATGCAGGTAATGACTATGTTGTCACTACCGGTAACTACAATCGCATTTTCAGTGGTAGTGAACAAGATTTTGTTGTCACAATTGGTAACCACAACCAAATATCCTTAGAAGAAGGCAATGATTTTGCCAAAATTTTTGGTAACTACAATAGGTTGAATGGAGGGGGCGGTGATGACGAAATTCAACTAATGGGTTATCACGCCGTAGTTGATGGAGGCGATGGAAATGATCAACTAATTGCAGCTTCATTCTCGAAATTTAGCCTTCTTAATGGTAATACAGGTAATGATATTATCATATTAGGTGGATATCAGAACCACTTCAAAGGTGGAAACGGTATCGATAGCTTCCTGATTAATAATAATGTGATTGATTGTTATATAGACGATATTAGCCAAGAAGATAATATTGTACTTGGAGATATTGATTGGAATAAATTATGGTTTGAACGCAGTGGCTATGATTTAAAGATCTCACATATTCGCTTCCCACAAAATACAGGGGAACAAGCCACATTTGAGCGCATTGGCTCAACTACTTTTACTGATTATTTCAATGGTAATCAGGCAAAAATCGTTATCGCAATGACTGATAAAGATCACTCTGATCAGCGCGAATATACGGCTTTATCAAGCAATGCACTCGCTATTCAAATTCAGGCCATGAGTACATTTCCTATGAAGGCAGGCGCATCCGGATTTTTCGATAATATAAGTGATGAGGCTAAACAAATGATAGCCGTAGCTTGGACAGATACAATTTCAGGAAAAGGCATATTAGTGTAGTTTAACCATACTCTATAACTATAATAAATCCTCTCCGTTGGATATGAACTGTGACGCGAGAGGTTTTTATCTTAAGAGTACTCTCAATGGAAAAATAATATCGTATCAAATTAAATTCCTATGTTGTTTAATCCATCATAATGAAAAAAGAGCCAAGCTCATAATGAACTTGGCTCTTAACATTTACACTTTGTCTTGATTATAAAATCAACTTATTTTTTCTTTTTCGCTTTTGGATTTGGCAGGTCAGTGATGCTACCTTCAAATACTTCCGCAGCCATACCGATTGATTCGTATAGCGTTGGGTGAGCGTGGATGGTTAATGCGATATCTTCAGCATCACAACCCATTTCAATAGCTAGACCAATTTCACCTAACAGTTCACCACCGTTAGAGCCGACAATTGCCCCACCGATAACACGGTTGGTTTCTTTGTCAAAAATCAGTTTAGTCATACCATCTGCACAGTCTGATGCAATTGCACGACCAGATGCTGCCCAAGGGAAAGTTGCTACTTCATAGCTAACACCTTTCTCTTTCGCTTCTTTTTCAGTCATACCAACCCATGCAACTTCTGGCTCAGTATAAGCGATTGATGGAATAACTTTAGGATCAAAGTAATGTTTCTTACCAGAGATAACTTCCGCAGCAACGTGACCTTCATGAACACCTTTGTGTGCCAGCATTGGTTGACCAACAATATCACCAATAGCAAAGATGTGAGGTACATTAGTACGCATTTGTTTATCAACATGGATAAAGCCACGATCATCAACTTCAATACCAGCTTTACCTGCGTCTAATAATTTACCATTTGGTACACGACCGATAGCAACTAATACAGCATCATAACGTTGAGGCTCAGCAGGTGCTTTTTTGCCTTCCATTGTGACATAGATACCATCTTCTTTTGCTTCAACGGCGGTCACTTTGGTTTCTAGCATCAGATTGAATTTTTTGCTGATACGTTTAGTAAAGACTTTAACTACGTCTTTATCTGCCGCTGGGATAACTTGGTCGAACATTTCAACCACGTCAATTTGTGAACCCAACGCATGATAAACGGTACCCATTTCCAAACCGATGATCCCACCACCCATGACCAGTAAACGCTCTGGTACTGTTTTCAGTTGTAGTGCATCTGTTGAATCCCACACACGTGGATCTTCATGTGGAATAAAAGGTAATTCGATTGGACGAGAGCCTGCGGCAACGATAGCATTTTCGAAAGTGATTGTTGTTGTACCTTCACTACCTTCAACAGACAATGTATGTGAGCCTGTGAATCGAGCTTCGCCGTTAACAACATTTACTTTACGGCCTTTAGCCATGCCAGCTAAGCCACCAGTTAACTGAGAAATAACTTTGTCTTTCCAGATGCGAATTTTGTCGATATCTGTTTTCGGTGCATCAAAAACGACACCGTGTTCAGATAATGCTTTCGCTTCTTCGATTACTTTAGCAACGTGGAGTAACGCTTTAGAAGGGATACACCCCACGTTCAGACAAACACCACCTAATGTAGAGTGACGTTCAACTAAAACTGTATCTAAACCTAAGTCAGCGCAACGGAACGCCGCGGAATAACCCGCAGGGCCTGCACCGAGAACCACTACCTGTGCTTTAATTTCAGTACTCATCGTGACCTCATTATTTATTTGTCCGGCGAGTCAGACGATAATCCATATTTAACACCGAGACTTACATACCGCATGCAGTTTACAGAAATGTTAATAAACTGAAAAGCGCTCTAACATGACAGATCTCACAACCTAGAATGTATGACTGCAAAATCTGTCACGGCAATCAGAGAAACCGGCGCTTAGCACCGGTTTAGATGATTACATTACCAAACGACGTAAATCGCTCATGTACTGATTAATCAGAGTGATAAATCGAGCACCGTCAGCACCATCAATCACACGGTGATCGAAAGATAATGACATTGGTAACATTAAGCGTGGTACGAACTCTTTACCGTTCCAGACTGGTTTCATCGAAGAACGAGACAGTCCCATAATCGCAACTTCTGGCGCATTAACGATTGGTGCAAAACCGGTAGTACCGATACCACCAAGGCTAGAAATAGTGAAGCATCCGCCTTGCATATCAGATGCAGTCAGTTTACCTGCACGTGCTTTCTTAGAAACTTCTGCTAATTCATAAGAGAGTTCTAAGATGCCTTTTTTGTTTACATCTTTAAACACAGGTACAACTAAACCGTTAGGTGTATCTACGGCGATACCGATATTGATGTATTTTTTCAGGATCAGTTTCTGTCCATCTTCTGAAATTGAGCTGTTAAAGCGAGGCATATCAGCCAGTGCTTTAGCCGCTGCTTTCATCACAAAGACTAATGGCGTGATCTTAACATCCAGTTTTTTCTTCTCAGCTTCTTTATTTTGCTGTTTACGGAATTCTTCAACCTCAGTGATATCTGCTTCATCAAACAGATTAACATGAGGGATCATTACCCAGTTACGGCTTAAGTTAGCGCCAGAGATTTTCTGGATACGGCCCAATTCAACTTCTTCAATTTCACCAAATTTACTGAAGTCAACTTTCGGCCAAGGCAACATACCTGGTAATCCACCACCAGCATTAGCAGGTGCAGATTCAGCACGTTTAATTAACTCTTTCACATAAGACTGAACGTCTTCACGTAAGATACGTCCTTTACGACCGGTTCCTTTAACTTTCGCTAAGTTCACACCGAATTCACGTGCTAAACGGCGGATAACAGGTGTTGCATGGACATAAGCTTCGTTTTCAACAAATTCTTCTTTTGCTGCTGGTGCAGAAGCAGGCGCTTTTGCTGGAGCAGAAGGTGCTGCTGATGTAGATGTTGCAGGCGCAGCTGGCGCTTGTGCTGCTGGTGCGGCACCGGCAACTTCAAAGGTCATGATCAGTGAGCCTGTTTTCACTTTATCACCGACAGCAATTTTGATCTCTTTTACTACACCGGCAAAAGGTGCTGGAACTTCCATAGAAGCTTTATCACCTTCAACCGTGATCAGAGATTGCTCTTCAGCAATGGTATCACCCACTTTCACCATCACTTCGGTGACTTCAACTTCATCACCACCGATATCTGGTACATTAACATCTTTAATTGCAGAGGCTGCTGGTGCTGATGCTGCAGGAGCCGGAGCTGATGCAGAAGGTGCTGGCGCGCTACCTGCTACTTCAAATACCATGATAAGAGAGCCTGTGCTCACTTTATCACCGACAGCAATTTTGATCTCTTTTACTACGCCAGCAAAAGGTGCTGGGACTTCCATTGAAGCCTTGTCACCTTCAACCGTGATCAGAGATTGCTCTTCTGAAATGGTATCACCTACATTGACCATCACCTCGGTGACTTCAACTTCATCACCACCGATATCTGGTACATGAACTTCTTTCAGTTCGCTCGCAGCAGGTGCGGCAGCAGAAGGCGCAGGAGCGGCTTCTTGAGCGGGTGCCTGAGCACCCTCTTCAGTATCAAAGATCATGATAAGAGAGCCAGTTTCGACTTTGTCGCCCACGGCAATTTTGATCTCTTTAACAATACCCGCTTGTGGTGATGGCACTTCCATAGACGCTTTATCGCCTTCTACGGTGATCAAGGATTGTTCTTCCTCAATACGATCACCGACTTTCACCATCACTTCGGTGACTTCAACTTCATCTGCACCGATATCAGGGACTTTAATTTCAATAGACATTCACTTTACCTCTTACGCCAGACGTGGGTTTACTTTTTCAGGGTTGATGTTGTATTTTTTGATTGCTTCTTCAACAACCTTCACATCAATCTCACCACGTTTAGCTAATTCGCCTAATGCAGCAACAATCACATAAGAAGTATCAACTTCAAAGTGGTGACGCAGATTTTCACGGCTATCTGAACGACCGAAACCATCTGTACCTAAGACACGATAGTCGTCAGCTGGCACATAAGTGCGAACTTGTTCTGCAAACAGTTTCATATAGTCTGTTGAAGCAACAGCGGGTGCATCATTCATGATTTGAGCAATGTATGGTACACGAGGCTCTTCTGATGGATGTAGCATGTTCCAACGTTCACAATCTTGACCATCACGAGCCAATTCAGTGAATGATGTTACACTGTACACATCGGAACCAATACCATATTCAGTTGACAGAATTTGTGCTGCTTCACGTACGTGACGTAAAATAGAGCCAGAACCCAGTAACTGAACTTTACCTTTCGCGCCTTCCAGAGATTCCAGTTTATAGATACCTTTACGGATACCCTCTTCTGCTCCAGCTGGCATTGCTGGCATATGATAGTTTTCGTTTAACGTTGTGATGTAGTAATAAACGTTTTCTTGTTTATCACCATACATACGCTCTAAACCATCTTGCATAATGACAGCAACTTCATACGCGAAGGCCGGATCGTAAGAGATACAGTTAGGAATAGTCAGTGATTGAATATGGCTATGACCATCTTCGTGTTGTAAACCTTCACCGTTTAGCGTTGTACGACCTGAAGTACCACCAATTAAGAAACCGCGTGCTTGTTGGTCACCCGCAGCCCAACATAGGTCACCAATACGTTGGAAACCAAACATTGAGTAGTAGATATAGAATGGGATCATTGGCAAGTTGTTAGTGCTGTAAGATGTTGCAGCCGCTAACCAAGATGCACCCGCACCCAGTTCGTTAATACCTTCTTGCAGGATCTGACCTTTAACGTCTTCTTTATAGTAAGCAACTTGCTCACGATCTTGAGGCGTATATTGCTGGCCATTCGGGCTGTAGATACCGATTTGACGGAACAGACCTTCCATACCGAAAGTACGTGCTTCATCAGCAATAATAGGGACTAAACGATCTTTAATAGATTTGTTTTTCAACATTACGTTCAACGCACGAACGAATGCGATAGTAGTAGAAATCTCTTTAGATTGTTCTTCTAATAACTGGCTGAAATCTTCCAGTGTAGGAATTTCTAATTTTTCATCAAAACGAGTACGACGAGCAGGTAAGTAACCTTCTAGTTCCTGACGGCGAGCATGCAGATATTTGTACTCTTCTGAATCTTTATCAAAAGTGATATAAGGCAGTTCTGCTACTTTCTCATCGCTAACAGGGATATTGAAACGATCACGGAAATGTTTCACACCGTCCATGTTCATTTTTTTCACTTGGTGAGCGATGTTTTTACCTTCTGCCGTTTCACCCATACCATAACCTTTGATGGTCTGAGCTAAAATAACGGTTGGTTTATCTTTGGTTTCTTTGGCTTTTTGGAATGCCGCAAAAACTTTCTTCGGATCGTGACCACCACGGTTTAACGCCCAAATTTCGTCATCAGTCATATCTTTAACTAATGCGGCAGTTTCTGGGTAACGATTGAAGAAATGCTCACGAACATAAGCACCGTCGCGAGATTTGAAAGTCTGGTAGTCACCATCCAGTGTTTCATTCATTAACTGGATCAGTTTACCGGAAGTGTCTTTACGTAGTAGTGCATCCCAACGGTCGCCCCACATCACTTTGATCACATTCCAGCCAGCACCGGCGAAGATACCTTCTAATTCGTTAACAATTTTGCCGTTACCTGTAACTGGGCCATCAAGACGCTGTAAGTTACAGTTAACCACGAAGCACAGGTTATCTAATTTTTCGCGTACAGCGATAGTGATAGCACCTTTAGATTCTGGCTCGTCCATTTCACCATCACCTAAGAACGCATAAACACGTTGCTTAGTGGTATCTTTTAAGCCACGGTGATCTAAATATTTCAAGAATTTTGCTTGATAAATCGCAGATAGTGGCCCCAAGCCCATTGAAACGGTTGGGAACTGCCAGAATTCAGGCATTAATTTAGGGTGTGGATAAGAGGATAAACCTTTACCACCAATTTCTTGACGGAAGTTATTTAATTGCTCTTCAGTCAGACGCCCTTCTAAGAATGCACGTGCGTAGATCCCCGGAGAGATATGACCTTGGAAGTAAACTAAGTCACCGCCATCATTGTCATTATGAGCACGGAAGAAGTGGTTAAAGCAAACTTCATATAAAGTTGCAGAAGACTGGTATGACGCCATGTGTCCGCCGAGTTCCAAATCTTTTTTGGACGCGCGCAGAACCATCATTACTGCGTTCCAGCGAATAGCAGAACGGATACGACGTTCCAATTCCAGATTGCCAGGGTAAGCGGGTTCATCTTCAACAGGAATAGTATTGATATAATCACTGTGTACAGAGCCACCTAAAGCAATATCAAGACCGCCATTACGGGCTTGTTTTAATACCTGATCAATCAGGAACTGTGCACGCTCAACACCTTCTTCACGGATGACCGAGTCGATCGCTTGTAACCAATCGCGAGTTTCGATCGGATCCACGTCATTTTTCAGCATATCTGACATGGTGTATTCCTTATCTGTTATCTGTTTCTAATGGTTATAGGAGCCTATCTTCCCGTGATACCACGGGGATATGACGGGAAGATAGGCCCTGCTGTTATTACCGCTACCCCTGAATATTGCAGGGAGATAGGTAGTACAGACTCAGCGGTCAGGATCTGTGCTACTAAAATAAATCAGGATGTTGTTGGAGCCGGCGCAAAGAACGCTCACGACGAGTATGTTCACGACTCATATCCAACAAAACATCTTCAATAAAGGCCAGATGGCGGTGTGAAGCTTCACGGGCTGCTTCTGGCTCTCTATTAATAATCGCCTGATAAATCTGTGTGCGATGCTCACTTACAGCAGTTAACATCTCTTTACGTGTATAAAGAAACTCAAAATTTTGTCGGATATTCTGCTCAAGCATTGGCACCATACACCTTAATAAGTGTAGCAAAACGACATTATGAGCAGCTTCCGTAACGATTAATTGGTATTGCAATACCGCATCCGACTCCGCCGCGATATCCCCTTTATCATGGGCATCAATAATGCGAGCATGACTGGCTTTAATACGCTCAAGATCATCATCAGTACCGCGTAATGCAGCATAATAAGCCGCAATACCTTCAAGGGCATGGCGTGTTTCTAACAGATCAAATTGAGATTCTGGATGCCCACTGAGGAGTTGAGCGAGAGGATCGCTAAAGCTTTGCCAAAGGTTATCTTGCACAAAGGTTCCACCACCTTGGCGGCGTAATAAAAAACCTTTTGCTTCCAATTTTTGGATTGCTTCACGCAATGAAGGACGCGATACATCAAATTGCTTTGCCAGCTCACGTTCAGGCAGGAGTTTTTCCCCCGGACGTAGGGTGCCTTCTAAAATAAGATGCTCAAGTTGTTGTTCTATCACATCAGAAAGCTTTGGTTGGCGGATCTTTGTGTAAGCCATATTGCTAGAAGCCATTATTGGATAACTATTACCTTGGTTATTGAAATGTCAATTGGTAATACCAATTTAATGTAATGGATAATAAAGTAACAAAGTATTTACTAACTGTCCATACAGTTGTTGAGCGAAATCATAAAAACCTGCAAATTTTAACAAATTATTTGATAAATTCATCAAATTTGATAACTAGATCGCATTATTAGAAAAGATTAAAAACACTATTTTTTAACATTGATTAAACACATAAACAGTCACACTGAAGCGTGACAGCATTCATATATTGATTATCAATGCAAAAATATCAATTATTAATGCATTTTGTTGTGTTATTTTGCTAATAGTGCTCGGTAATATGACCAATTAAAATGAGGTCCCGGATCTGTTTTCCGACCAGGTGCGACATCACTATGTCCGGTAATATTTTCTTTAATGCCCGGATAGTGTTCAATAAGTTGCTGAGTGAGTGTCGATAATTGCTGATATTGCAGCGGCGTAAAGTCACACTCATCGGTTCCTTCTAGCTCAATACCAATCGAGAAATCATTGCATTTCTCTCGCCCTTTATAGAAGGAAACCCCGGCATGCCACGCTCGTGCCGTAAAAGGCACATATTGCACAATTTCACCATCACGGCGAATTAAACAGTGCGCAGAAACACGCAGATGTGCAATCTCATTAAAAAAAGGATGATCATCAACAGCAAGCGTATTGGTAAACAGTTGATCAATATAAGGTCCACCAAATTGCCCAGGAGGAAGACTGATATTGTGGATAATCAACAATGAAGGGATTTCACCTTCAGGTCTATTGTCATAATTTGGCGATGGAACGTGTTTTACTCCCGTTAGCCAGCCTTGCTTAATCTCCACAACACCCCTCTTTTTTCTACATTTAAAATCATATTAGCTATTTTTATTAATAATATCCGCCAATTAATGCGAACTTGCTCTCAATAATAGTGGTTAATTTTGTATCACGCCTTTTTCTTTTCGATATTTTACTCAATTCTTAGCTTCTCTATTCGCCAATAAAACGCTTTTTTCTCATACTTCAACAGGTTATTTATCAAGGAGAGAAAAATGAATACATTAAATTATCACTCAACAGAGAATGGATTCACGCTAATGGAATTGATGATTGTGATTGCCATTATCTCAATTTTAAGCTCAGTGGCGATCCCTGCTTATCATGGTTATATCCAAAAGGCCGCCTTAACTGATGTATTACAAACCCTGTCGCCTTATCGTTCTGCAGTGGAACTTTGTCACTATGAACATCAATATAACCAATGCCATGCTGATGCCAGTTTTATGCCTCAACAATTTCGTAGTCGATACCTTACTGATATTCATGTTGCCAATGGCGTTATTAGTGCAAAAGGTAAGGCTCAACTAGAAGGGCTAACCATCGTAATGACTCCTGCAACAAACAGTAAAGAGACACTTCCCCATTGGCAAATTAACTGCACATCAACTAACACCGCGTTACAAAAGCTATGCCATAAGGTTTTTAAATCTCATTAAAACAATCTAACGACAACCTCAACCAAGGTGGAAAAGCCAATAGGCTCTGTTTCTAGCCCTTACCATCCATAAATCATTTATCGTAAAAAAAGAGCTTTCATGAATAATACTATCCATACAGCAACAGAGTTTATTGAGCAATTGTTACGTCACAGCCTTGCTCAACGTGTTTCTGATCTTCATTTAGAGCCACAACAAAATAGCCTGAGAATTCGCGCGAGAATTGATAATCATCTAGTGTTGTTTTCTCCCCCTGACAATCAATTAGCTAACGAGATCCTGACACGTTTAAAAATCCTCGCGAATATTAATATTGCCGAAAAACGCCTACCACAAGATGGTCAATTTAATTGGTCTTACCAGAAAAACAATTATTCAATACGTGTTGCGACACTTCCTACTTTATATGGAGAAAAAATAGTTTTACGGCTCATGAATAATCTGCAACAGCCACAATTAGCACAGTTAGGTTTTCAAACAATTCACCTAACACTATTAAAAAAATATCTTACTCAACCTCAGGGAATGATTTTAGTCACCGGCCCCACAGGGAGTGGTAAAACTTTAACACTCTATAGTTGTTTACAATATTTAAATAAAGATAATCGTAATATTAATAGTATTGAAGATCCTATTGAGTTACCTCTCCATGGCATTAATCAAACACAAATAACAGAAAAAGCTGGTATTACTTTTGCAACAATATTACGGGCACTATTACGCCAAGATCCCGATGTTATTATGATAGGTGAAATACGTGATCAACAAACAGCAGAAATAGCAATAAAAGCGGCACAAACAGGCCACCTAGTTTTATCAACACTGCATACTAACTCTACCCAAGCAACACTCGCCCGTTTGGCTAATTTAGGCATCGCAAAAGATTTAATCGACTCTTGTGTAAAATTAATTATTTCTCAACGTTTAGTTCGTTGCTTATGTAGCAACTGTAAATACCCATCACCTGAACAGAAAAATTTCATTATTAATAATCAACAAATTATATTACCCAATTGGCAAGCAACAGGTTGTCAATTTTGTTATTCCGGCTACAAAGGCAGAACAGCTATTTATGATTGTTTTGAACTTGCCAAGCAATCACTCCCCTCACCTTACGCACTATTTAACTCAGGTATTGAACTGATAAAAAAGGGGATCACGTCTTTAGATGAAGTTTATCAAGTAGTCGGAGATATTGAATGAAATTACATTTTATCTATCGCTATAATGCATTAACTTATCAAGGAAAATGGCTAAGTGGCAACGTTGTCGCTCAATCTAAACATGAAGTTATTGATCAACTTATTCAACAACAAAAATTACCAGTAAAAATTCGCCTATATAGGGTAATAATCTTTCAAAATAGTGATAAACAATACCGCATTCAACTTCTTGAACAGTTAGCGTTATTACTTCATTCAGGCTTAGCACTTTTGCCCGCATTAACACTGCTTAAAGAAGAATGTCGTTATTTACATTGGCAATGTGTTTTAAATGATATTATTTTTCACCTAAATCAAGGAGGCGCGCTGTCTAAACAGTTAAGTCGTTATCCACTCTATTTTCCTGCTAATTTAACCCATTTTATTTATATTGGTGAAGAGAGTGGTAAGCTTGATGAAGTTCTCTTATTACAAACAATACAATTAAAAAACCAGCGGGATTTAATAAAAAAAATAATAAAAGCTTTTCAGTATCCTCTATTCTTATTATTAACATTAATCGTTATTACAATATCTATGTTGATCTATGTTTTACCTGAATATCAATCTTTATACAGTGCATTTAATACTGAGCTACCGATGCTAACATTAACCTTAATTAGATGTTCTCAATGGTTTTCTCAATATAGTTTAATTATCCTGCTGTTTATATTAATAATTTCTTATAGCTATTACACTATTAAACATCACAATGCTAAATTTCGCGACATTGAACAACGATGTTGGCTTAATCTTCCTTACTTGGGCATCTTATTAAGATATCACCAGCTACATATTATTTTTCAGATAATGACGATTACACAACAAGCTGGATTACCACTATTACAGGGATTAAAAATTATTACAGAGCAATTAACGCATTCACTGTATCAACGAGCACTCACTGATATGATAGCGCATATTACTCAAGGCAAATCACTTAGCTCATTTATGCGACATAATCCTCTATTCCCGCCAATCTGTTATCAATTGATCTCTTCAGCAGAAAATTCTGGACAACTACAGTTTTTTTGCCAGCAACTTACCCACTGGTTTTATCATCAATTAGAAGAACGTCTTGATAGTGTAAAAACATGGCTTGAGCCTATTTTAATGACACTGATCGCATTGATTACTGGCACGCTTATTATTGCGATGTATCTTCCGGTGTTACAACTAGGTGATACCATACATTGATGCTAGCAATATCCTAAAGTCATTAACAATGCGTCTAATAATCAAAACATCAGTGATACAATGCATCATCATTACATTTTGATATATTAATAGCCGATTAAGCGAAGATTTAGCCACTTACTGTAAGCTAGGCTGTCAGGGTAGCAGAAAATCGCTTATCATAATAACTGAATAAAACCCAAATATTGCGGTTATTATCTTGTGATAAAAATCAGTTTAAGCTTTAGAATATCGCAATCAACAGTAAATTTTGATTAATTAAAAATAGACGAACGCAATGACTTATACAGTTGCTCTTACAGGTGGTATTGGTAGTGGTAAAACAACCATCGCTAATGGTTTTGCCTCACTCGGCGTCCCTCTTGTGGATGCGGATGTCATTGCACGATTAGTGGTAGAGCCAGATTCGCCGGGATTAAAAGCCTTACAGCAACACTTCGGTGACACAATTTTATTGCCTGATGGCAAGTTAAATAGAGCGCAATTACGTCATATTATTTTTCAAAATCAACAAGAAAAAGCGTGGGTAAACCAGTTACTCCATCCACTTATACAACAAGAGACGCAAAAACAAATTCAACAAATTCGCGCCCCTTATTTTATTTGGGTTGTTCCTTTATTAGTTGAAAATAAACTAACACATTTAGCCGATCGTATTCTTGTGGTTGATGTGACTGAAGAAGAACAAATTACCAGAACTATGCAACGTGATGGTGTAAGCCGAGATCATGTACTCAAAATTTTACAAGCCCAAGCTAAAAGAGAACAACGATTAGCCGTTGCTGATGATATTATTGAAAATCACGATAATAGCTTAAATCAAGATGAACAAATAAAACAACTTCATCAGCATTACTTAGAATTAGCTCAAAAAAGCAATACAGGACAATAGCCATGAGTGAAGAAACCTCAACAATTATTTTTGAACACCCGCTTAATGAGAAAATGCGTTCATGGCTTAGAATTGAAAACTCATTAATTCAATTAAATAGTTTTCAATCTATTAATTCATTATCTTCTGCATTATCTTTTTTTCGTGCCGTTTCAGAATTTATTGAAGTTTTAGATCGCGGGGAGATCCGCGCAGAGCTACTTAAAGAGTTAGAAAAAAGACAAAAAAAACTGCAACAGTGGTTATCCTTTCCTAATGTCGATAAAGAGATTGTCAGTCATATTATTAATGAGTTATCAGAAAGTGCTTGCGCATTAAGTAAAGCACCACGTATTGGACAACATTTAAAACAAGATAAAATCATCAGCTTAGTAAAACAACGCCTCAGTATTCCGGGAGGATGTTGTAGCTTTGACGTCCCTACTTTGCATTTGTGGTTAAATCTTCCTCAAACGGTGCGTACTGAAAAGTTAACTTGTTGGCAGGAAGGGTTATATCCTCTACAAAATGCATTAAATGCCCTATTAACACTTATTCGTCAATCAGATACATTTAAACCGGTATTAAGCCATAATGGTTTTTATCAAGACAGTACGGAAGAAGGTGAATTATTACGGATCAAGCTACTTGCCAGCCAGCAAATTTACCCTCAAGTCTCAGGACACAAAAACCGTTATGCTATTCGCTTTTTGCCTCTTGACAGTGAGCATGGCACAATCCCTTCTGAACTACCTTTTGAGATTTCATGTTGTTAATATAGCTTAATATCAACAACAGAAATCATCTCAATTAAATTCAGGAGAGATAATGAGCGAAAAATTAATAGTGAAATGCCCAACATGCCGAACCGAGGTAATATGGGATGAAAGTAGCCCTTATCGTCCTTTTTGTTGTAAGCGTTGCCAGTTAATCGATTTAGGCGAATGGGCGGCTGAAGAGAAGCGAATTCCAAGTCAAAGCGAAAGCAATGACAGCGATGAATGGAGTGAAATGCCAGAGCAAGATCCTAAGCCGTTTAATTAAACGCCCACAGCATACTCATACAGCCACAACAATCATGAAGTGGCTGTATTGATTATTTTTGCAATAAGGCAACAATAGAGCGATTAGCTGGCGGAAAATCTTCGGCATTTAAGGACATAATAGGTACCCAGCGGGAAAGTTGCCCCTCTTTACCGTAAGGTTTATTTTCCCACTCTGTGACTAAAAAGAATGATAATGTAATATGCCTATCAATAAAATCATGCTCTACCGTTTCAAGCAACTGGCATTGTGTCACATTAATACCTATTTCTTCTTGCAACTCACGGTATAATGCCTGCTCTGGCGTCTCTTTATCTTCTAGTTTTCCACCAGGAAACTCCCAATATCCTCCCATATGAGATGTCAAAGGACGTTGGGTAATAAATACATTATTTTGCTTATCACAAATCACACCTGCAGCAATATGTAGTTTTTTTTTATCTATCATAAACAGCCTTATTAGATCATACGTTTCACTGACAAACTTCACCATTATACCGTAGATCCAATAGTATGAGGTTGATTTTCTTTCTTCACTATTCGG